>CAYRBQ010000029.1:0-17339 GCA_964422305.1 uncultured Reyranella sp.
AAGGGCTCGATACTGATCGACGCCGGCCCGGGCGGCTCGCCCGACGGCTTCCGGGTCGATGTCGACGGCAACCTGTGGTGCGGCTGGGGCATGGGCTCGGCCGAGCTCGACGGCGTGCGCATCTTCAATCCCGCGGGCAAGCCGATCGGCCATATCGACCTGCCGGAGCGCTGCGCCAACGTCTGCTTCGGCGGACGCTATCGCAACCGTCTGTTCATGACGGCGAGCCATTCGCTCTACGCGCTGTACGTCAACACCCAGGGCGCGGCCGGTGGTTGAGAGCGGCGCCTGAAAGCAGTCAGTACAATGTCCGGAGTAGATTCGAGTTACGCCTGGTGGCGGCTGCTCGCCAGCGTCACCTTGAGCACGGTCGGCGGCGTCGGCATGTGGTGCCTCGTCGTGGCCCTGCCGACGATCCAGCAGGATTTCGGCGTCAGCCGCGCCGATATCTCCTTCGCCTATACGCTTAACACGTTGGGCTTCTTCGTCGGCGGCGTAGCGATGGGCAAGCTGGTCGACACCCGCGGCATCGTGTTCACGGCGATCCTCAGCACAGTGGGCCTGACGGCCGGCTTCGCCCTGGCGCCGGTCAGCCCGACACTGATGATGTTCGCCGTGGTGCAGATCCTGATCGGCTTCAGCTCGGCCGCGACCTTCGCGCCGCTGGTCGCCGACGTCTCGCACTGGTTCGAGAAGCGCCGCGGCATCGCCGTCGCCATCGCGGCTTCGGGAAATTACATCGCGGGCACCATCTGGCCGCCGATCATCCAGCGCGTCATCGAGGATCACGGCTGGCGCACGACCTACTGGACGATCGCCGCGGTCTGCCTGGTCGCCATGATCCCGCTGGCGCTGACCTTGCGCCGCAAGCCGCCGCATCACCACGAGGGCGCCGCCGCGGCGGCCAGCGTCCCAGCCCACTCGACGAAGTCGCTCGGCCTGTCGCCCAACGCGCTGCAGGCCGTGCTGATCGTCGCCGGCATCGGCTGCTGCGTCGCCATGTCGATGCCGCAGGTCCACATCGTCGCCTACTGCGCCGACCTGGGCTATGGCGTCGCGCGCGGCGCGGAGATGCTGTCGCTGATGCTGGGCTTCGGCATCGTAAGCCGCATCGTCTCGGGCTGGATCGCGGATCGCGTGGGCGGCGTGAAGACCCTGCTGCTGGGCTCGACGCTCCAGTGCGTGGCCCTGGTCTTCTACCTGATCGATGATTCGCTGAATTCGCTTTACCTCGCCTCGGCGATGTTCGGTCTGTTCCAGGGTGGCATCGTGCCCTCCTACGCCCTGATCGTGCGCGAGTACTTCCCGCCCAGGGAGGCGGGCTTCCGCGTCGGCCTCGCGATCTCGTCGACCCTCGTGGGCATGGCGCTGGGCGGCTGGATGGGCGGCGTGCTGTTCGACATGACCGGCTCCTACCGCGCCGCCTTCATCAACGGCATCGCCTGGAACCTGCTGAACGGCGCGGTGGCGTGGTGGCTGCTGCTGCGCCAGAATCGCCGCAACGTCTACGCCTCCTGAGGATCCCCCATGCGCATCGTCGCCGTCCGCGACATCGTCTCGCCCATCCGGTCGAACATCGCCAACGCCTACATCGACTTCAGCCAGATGACGGCGTCGGTCGTGGCGGTGGTCACCGACGTGAAGGTCGACGGCAAGCCGGTGGTGGGCTTCGGCTTCAACTCCAACGGCCGCTATGCGCAGCACGGGCTCCTGGGTGAGCGCTTCATCCCGCGGCTGAGCCAGGCCAAGCCCGAATCCCTGCTCGATGCCGAGGGGCTGATCGATCCCGCAAAGTGCTGGGCCGCCATGATGGCGAACGAGAAGCCAGGCGGCCACGGCGAGCGTTCGGTCGCGGTCGGCGTGCTCGACATGGCGCTGTGGGACGCCGTCGCCAAGGCCAAGCGCGTGCCGCTCTGGAAGCTCCTGTCCGACCGCTACAATGGTGGGCAGGCCGACGAGAAGGCGTGGGTCTATGCCGCCGGCGGCTACTACTACCCCGGCAAGGACCTCGAGGGGCTGCAGGACGAGATGAAGCACTATCTCGACCTCGGCTACTCCTGCGTGAAGATGAAGGTGGGCGGCGTGCCGCTCGCCGAGGATCTGAAGCGCATCGAAGCGGTTCTCAAGATCGTCGGCCACGGCCAGCGGCTGGCGGTCGACGTCAACGGCAAGTTCGACCTCACCACCGCGATCGAGTTCGGCCGTGCGATCCAGGGCTTCGGGCTGCGCTGGTACGAGGAGCCGCTCGATCCGCTCGACTATCTGGCGCATGCCGCGCTCGCCACCGAGTACGCCCCGCCGCTCGCCACCGGCGAGAACCTGTTCTCCATGCAGGACGCGAGGAACCTGATCCGGCACGGCGGACTTAGGCCCGACCGCGACATCCTGCAGTACGACCCCGCCCTCTCCTACGGGCTGGTCGAGTACCTGCGCACGATCGAGATGCTGAAGGCGCACGGCTGGTCGCCGCGTCGCTGCGTGCCGCACGGCGGCCACCAGTTCGCGCTCAACATCGCCGTAGGCCTGCAGTGCGGCGGCAACGAGTCCTACCCCCAGGTCTTCGCGCCGTTCGGCGGCTTCGCCGACGATTGCCCGGTGGTCGACGGGCGCGTGGCGATGCCCGACGCGCCGGGCATCGGCTTCGAGCGCAAGGCCGAGCTGTGGGCGGTGATGAAGGGACTCCTGCCTGCGCCCTGAGCCGGGGTCTTTTCGATCCGGCCGGCATCAGCCGGATCGAAAAGCAGGCGGACAAGGCAGCGCAAACACTCTAGCCGCGCCAGTTGTCCCAGCTGGCGTTGCCATGAGTCTGGTAGCGGCCATCCTGCGGGATGCCGGAGTTGGCGCATCCCGCGAGACCAAGCAGCGCCACGACGAGGATCGTCCTGAGCAATGTCGTCATGCCGATGACATGGCACCCGCCCGTTCGGGTTTCAACAAAACCCGACTTCACAAGTTCGCTAACGCCCGCTCACTCGGGCTTGAGCAGCCCGAGCCGCAGCAGCTCGGAGACGTTCGCCTCGTCGGCCTTGAGGGCCGCCGTGAACTGTTCGGGCGTCGAGGGCCGGACGATGGCACCCAGCTCGCGCAGTCGCTTGTTGGCCGTCTCGTCCTTGAGGCCCGCCACGACGCCCTCGTTCAGGCGGGCGATCACGGGCTTGGGCGTGTCGACATGGGCGAAGACGCCGGCGGTCGTGGCGCCGTCGAACGGCTTGATGCCAAGGTCGCCGATGGTCGGCACGTCGGGCAGCTCGGGAATGCGCTCCATCCCGAAGGTCGCCAGCGGCCGCAGCTTGCCGGACTTGATGTGCGGCATCGAGCTGGTGAGCTGATCGGCGAAGCTGTCGACGTTGCCCGCCAGCAGGTCGGCGATGCCGGGGCCCGAGCCGCGATAGGGAATGACGTTGAACTTGAGGTTGTCGTTGAGTTGCAGGCGCAAGATCGACACGTGGTTCGTGGTGCCGTTGCCGGAATGTCCGATGCTGACGGCGCCGGGCTTGGCCCTGGCTTCCGCCAGCAGGGCCTTCATGTCCTTGAACTTGCTGTCCGCGCGGACCACGACGAGCGTCGGCACGGTTGTGAGGATGCTGACCGGCGCGAACGAGGACAGCATCTCCTTCTTGCCTGCAAAGATCGGTGCGACGTAGCCCACCGTGAAGCTCGCCATAACGATGGTATAGCCGTCGGCTGGCGCATTGTAGGTGAGCTCGAGCCCGACCACGCCGCCGGCGCCCGGCTTGTTGTCGACCAGGATGGTCTGTCCGAGCTGACGGCCCATCGGGTCGGCAACGATACGCGAGGTCACGTCGTAGTTGCCGCCAGGAGCGAAGGGGATGATCCAGCGGATCGGCTTGCTCGGAAAAGTCTGCGCCCGTGCCTGCAGTCCCGGCATGGCCGTCAGCGTGAGGCCGCCAGCGAGGGCGGCGCGTCGCGACACTTTCATTTCGTTTCCTCCCATTCCCCTTCAGACTGATTGCAATTTTGGCGAGCTGGCGCCACATCAGAGTTAGCGCCCAACCTCGCGGAGAGAAATTCCAGGATGCCGGAGCATCATACCCCACTGATCGCCACCATCGCTGCGGGTCTGATGCTCGCCTTCGTCCTCGGCCTGGTCGCCCAGAGGCTCAGGATCCAGCCGCTGGTCGGCTATCTCCTCGCCGGTGTCGCGGTCGGCCCGTTCACTCCGGGCTTCACCGCCGATCCGGCGCTCGCTGCCGAGCTGGCGGAGATCGGCGTCATCCTCCTGATGTTCGGCGTCGGCCTGCATTTCTCGCTGAAGGATCTGCTTTCCGTCGCCCACATCGCCGTGCCGGGCGCGGTCGGACAGATCGCCGTGGCGACGTTGATGGGCGCCGGACTCTCCTGGGCACTGGGCTGGACACCGATCGCGGGCTTCGTGTTCGGCCTCGCCCTCTCCGTCGCGAGCACCGTCGTGCTGATCCGCGCCCTGCAGGACCGCCACATCCTCGACACCGACCGCGGTCGCATCGCTGTCGGCTGGCTGATCGTCGAGGATCTCGCCATGGTGCTGGCGCTGGTGCTCCTGCCGGCGCTCGCCGTCGTGACTGCGGGCGACGGCGTGCCGGCCACGCGGATCGTCTTCTCCCTGCTGGTCACGCTGGCCAAGGTTTCGATCTTCGCCGCGATCATGCTGGTGGTCGGGCGCCGCTTCATCCCGTGGCTGATGCACTACACCGCGCATACCGGCTCGCGGGAGCTCTTCCGACTCGCCGTCTACGCCATCGCGCTGGGCGTCGCCTATGGAGCTGCCCACCTGTTCGACGTGTCGTTCGCGCTCGGCGCATTCTTCGCCGGCATGGTGCTGGGCGAGAGCGAGCTCAGCCAGCGGGCGGCCGAGGAAGCCATCCCGCTGCGCGACGCCTTCGCAGTGCTGTTCTTCGTTTCGGTCGGGATGCTGCTCAATCCGGCGGTGTTCGTCGAGGCGCCGCTGGCACTGCTCGGCACGGTGGCCATCATCGTCGTCGGCAAGTCGGCGGCGGCCTACCTGATCGTGCGTGCCTTCCGCCGTCCTCGCGCGGTGGCCTTCACCATCGCCGCGAGCCTCGCCCAGATCGGCGAGTTCTCCTTCATCCTGATCGCACTCGGCATCGACTTGAAGATGGTGCCGAGCGGATCGCGAGACCTCGTCCTCGCCGGCGCCATCGTGTCGATCCTGCTGAACCCGCTGATCTTCGCGCTGCTCGAACGCGTGAAGTCGGAGGTCGCCGGAGGCCCCGAGACCGCCGCTGCCGACCAGAAGCAGACCGATCTCGTTCCGACCACGCTCAGCGGCCACGATGTCGTCGTGGGCTATGGCCGCGTCGGCGCCCTTGTCGGCGCCGGGCTGGCGCGCGAGGGCGCCAAGATGATCGTCGTCGAGACCGGCGACGGTGCCGTGGCCCGGGCGCGCAATGACGGCGCGGAGGTACATGCCGGCAATGCCGCCGATCCGGCGCTTCTCGCCACCCTCAACCTCGCCGGCGCACGCCGCCTCTACGTTACCATTCCCGAAGCCTTCGAGGCGGGGCAGGTGATCCACCAGGCGCGGGCGATCAATCCATCGCTCGACATCCTGGCGCGGGCCCATTCCGATGCCGCCGTCGAGCATCTCGGCCGGCTGGGCGCCAACCTGGTCATTCTCGGAGAGACCGAGATCGCGCATCGCATGCTGGAGCGCTCGCATTGCGATGCCTCGGCTGCCACTTGAGATTGAACGACCATTTACAGGACGCCCCCATCCCGCCCCAATTGAGGCTCACGTCGCGGCTTGCCGGCCCGGCGAAAGCCCGCGCTGCCGGCATACGTGGGAGAGTGAAATGACGACGCGTCGCGTGTTCCTGTGGACCGTGGCCACGGCTGCCGCGTTCGGCGGCATGACGGCGGTCATTCCTGCCGTCGCTCAAACCAGTCCGGCCACGGAACGACTCGGCCTCAAAGGCTACGATCCCGTCGCCTATTTCACGATGGCCGTACCCACGCCGGGTATCGCGGAGTTCGAGGTGGTCTATGATGGCGTGCGCTATCGCTTCGCCAACGCTCGCCACCGCGACATGTTCAAGGCCAACCCAGAGAAATACGCGCCGCAGTTCGGCGGCCTCTGCGCCATGACCATGGCGAACGGCAGCCGGCGCGAGCCCGATCCGACGATCTGGCTCATCGCCAACGGCAACCTCTACGTCTTCTCCGGCACCGCCGGGCAGGAGCGGTTCCGCCTCGAAGCCCAAGTACAGGCGCTGCGGGCCGCCGCCAATTGGAAGACCCTGAAGGACATGCCGAGCCAGTAGCCGGCGTCAGTTCAGCCCCGCCTTGCGCAGGCTCTCCTCGACCCGGCGCTGCAGCGCCGGGTCCTCGAAGCGCGTGCCGAAGCCCGCGGCATCGAGGTAGGGGTTCTTTCGCCGGCCCTGCTCCAGCGCGGCCGCGGCCTCGGCCGGCCTGCCCAGCTCGGCATAGGCGCCGGCCAGCGGGAAGTCGAGCAGCGGATAGTTCGGGTAGCGCTTGCGCGCCGCCTCGAGCAAACGCACCGCATCGGCGTAGCGCCGGGCGAGCAGGTAGGCCAGGCCGAGATTGAGCGATGCTTCCGGGCCGATGTTGGGGTTGAGTCGAGCGGCGAACTCCGCGCTCGCGACCGACTCGTCGATGCGGCTCGTCCAGAGCAGCACGGCCGCCTGCGCGAGCAGGGCCTCGGCATCGCTCGGGTTGATCGTCAGTGCCCGCTCCGCCTCGGCGAGTGCCAGATCGTACTTCTGCATGGCCGCATAGACGCGGGCGAGGACGCTGTGGCCCAGCACGTTCTCCTCGTCGAGGTCGACCGCTTTTTGCGCGTAGCGGACCGCATTCTCCAGATCCTGCTGCGCGAACTCCGACCAACCGAAGGTCGCGCGCTGGAACGTCACGTCGGCCAGCTCGGCATAGACGTCGGCGTAGCCGGGCGCGGCGTGGATCGCGCGCTCCAGCATCTCGCGCGCCATGCGGTTGCCGGGGCGCGTCGCATCGGCAGACATGGCGCGGCTGCGCAACATCAGGTCGTAGGCGTCGAGATTGTCGGTCGGCTTGCGCAGGCTCTGCTGCAGGGCGATCTGCTGCAGGTTGGCGGCGAGCGTGCCGGCCACGCGACGGGCGATGCGCTCCTGCACGTCGAAGATGTCGCCCAGATCGTCGTCGTACTGTTCCGCCCAGAGCTGGGTTCCGGTGGTCGCATCGCTGAGCTGAACGGTCACCCGCACGCGCTGCCCCATACGGCGCACCGTGCCGCCTACCAGGTAGCGCGCCCGCAACGTCTGGCCGATCTCCGACAGGGGCAGCGCCTTGCCTCGGAACGGCAGCACCGCGCCGTAGGAGATGACCGTGAGCTGCTTGAAGCGCCCGAGCGCTCGCGTGATGTCCTCGGTGAGTCCGTCGGAGAAATAGTCCTGTGCGGGATCGCCGCTCTGATTGGTGAAGACCAGCACCGCGACCGTGAGGCTGGTTTCGGCCGGCAGCTTCACCGCCGTCACCTGCGCCTCCTCCGTACGCAGCAGCCGGTCGGCGAAGTAGGCGTAGCCGACGGCGACCGCCACCGCGACGACAGCGAGCGACGCCAGCACCGCCACGATGCCCTTGCGTTTCGCACGGCCCTGCGCCGGGGCGCTCCCCGGCTCCGCGAGCGCCGCAGGCTCCAACGTGTAGATGTGCACCGGCCGGTCGATGTTCTTCACCGGACGCCGGCCGAGATCCTTGAACGGCAGGGCGACCTTGTCGCGCACCTGCTCGTGGACGGCAGCCGAGAGTGCGACGGAGCCCGGCGCCGCCAGGCCCTGCAGCCGTGCAGCGACGTTGACTGTGTCGCCGAATATGTCGTCCTCCGAGGCGATCACGTCGCCGAGATGCAATCCGATGCGGAAGGCCTGTCGCCGGTCGACCGGGATGCCAGTATTCCGCTCCGCCATGCCGCGCTGCAGCTCGACGGCCGATCGCACCGCCTCGACGGCACTGCCGAACTCCACCATCACGCCGTCGCCGACCGTCTTCACGATGCGGCCGTGGAAGCGCTCGATCACGGGTGCCACCAGTTCAGCCAAATGGGCGCGCAGGTCGACGAGGGTCCGTTCCTCGTCGGCGCGCATCATGCGGCTGTAGCCGTCGATGTCAGCGAACAGGATTGTCGCCAATCGACGGTTGGTGGCGGACGGACTCATCGCGGAGAGGTTTCCTTCCGGGCGGGAATCGGCGCCTGCTTACACCCGCCGCCGGGGGCTGTCAGGGCCAGCTTGCCCGAGATCATCTTATTCCGCGACCGCAGCGCCGCTAGGCACGAACGCCGGCATGATCTCGCGTGCGAAGGCGCGCAGGTTGCCCAGCGAGGCGTGCGGATCGATGAGCAGGATGTTGGTGGCGCCGACCCGCTCCAGCTCCCGCAATCGGGCGACCACCTCCTCCGGCGTGCCGAGCAACGCGGCCGTGTCGTCCTCGACCCGCTGGGGCAGCTTGTCCCGCGCCAGGTCGCCGATCACGCCGAGCACCCGCCGACGCGCCTCGTAGGCCTGTGCGCGTTCGCTCTCATGGTGGATCATCTGCAAGGGACGTGCCGTCGCCACCATCAGGGGATCGTAGGCGCGGCCCACCTGCGCGCACTCCTCGCGGAACAGGGCGATGCGCTCGCCGATCTGGTCGATCTGCGCGAGCTGGTCGAGCAGGAGGTTGTAGCCCTCGCGCGCGGCGCGCCGGATGCTGTCCCGGCTGCCGGCCGCCATCCAGAGCGGCGGATGCGGACGCTGCAGCGGTGCCGGTTCGACCACGACGTTCTCGTAGTGCCAGCGCTTGCCGTGATGGCTGAACCGCCCCTTCCCGGTCCACGCCTTGCGGATGACCTCGAGCGCCTCGTCGAAGCGCTCCGTCGCCTCGGCCATGGGGATGCAGAAGCCGTCGAACTCGGACTGGCGATAGCCCTTGCCCACGCCGAAATCGACGCGGCCGCCGCTCAGCAGGTCGAGCGTGGCGACCTGCTCGGCGACCAGCACGGGGTTGTGCCACGGCAAGACCACCACCGCGGTACCGAGGCGGATGTGCCGGGTCTTGGCGGCGAGGTAGGCCAGCACCGTCATCGACGCGGAAACCTGGCCGTGCCCCGTGAAATGGTGCTCGACCATGAAGAGCTGATGGAAGCCCAGCCGGTCGGCTTCGATCACGTACTCGACGAAGCCGTCATAGCCCTGGCTGTCCTCGATGCCGCCGCTCCGCTCGGTCTTCACGCCGCCGAACAGTCCGAATCGCATGTCCCACCCCTTTGACAGGCCTCTCGGATCGGGTTGAGCCCGTGCCATGCTGGACCTATGCTTCGCCCAGATAAAGAGAAGACACCGGGGAAACGCTGAGGAGACGGGCAATGAAGTCAGCACGTATTGGCAGGCGTACGGTCATCGCGGGTGCTCTCGCCACGGGCGCGGCGCTGCCGGCGATGGCACAGCAGGGGCCCATCAAGATCGGCATGAGCATGCCGCTGACCGGCGGCCTGGCGGCCGGCGGCAAGTCGGCGCTGATCGGCATCGAGGTCTGGCGCGACGACATCAACCAGAAGGGCGGCCTGCTCGGCCGCAAGGTCGAGCTGATCGTCTACGACGACAAGTCGAGCGCGGCCGAGACGCCGGCGATCTATTCCAAGCTGCTCGACGTCGACAAGGTCGACCTGCTGTTCGCACCCTATGCCACCGTGCCAACCGCGCCGATCATGCCGCTGGTCAAGCAGCGCGACCTGCTGCTGATGGGCAACTTCTCCTTCCAGGTGAACCGTACCGTCAAGCACGACAAGTGGTTCAACAACGCGCCGTGGGGTCCGGCCGACTCCTGGGCACGCGGATTCATCGACCTCGGCATGAAGGCCGGTGCCAAGACCATGGCCCTGATCGGCGCCGACCAGGAGTTCGCACAGAACCTCATGAAGATCGCCAAGACCGTGGCGGACGAAAAAGGCGTCAAGGTCGTCTACGAGCAGAGCTATCCCCCGGCGACCGTCGAGTTCTCGGCGATGGTGCGGGCGATCCGCGCCGCCCGTGCCGACATGGTGTTCGTCTGCTCCTATCCGCCGGACTCGGTGGGCCTGCTGCGGGCGATCAACGAGATCGGCATCGGCGACAGCGTGAAGCTGTTCGGCGGCGGCATGGTCGGCCTGCAATTCGCGGCCGTCATGGAATCGATGGGCTCGCTGCTGAACGGCGTGGTCAACTACAACTCGTGGCTGCCCGAGAAGTCGATGGAGTTCGCCGGTACCAAGGACTTCTTCGTCAAGTACCAGAAGCGCGCCGTCGAGGCGAAGGTCGATCCGCTGGGCTACTATCTCGCGCCTTTCGGCTACGCGATGGGCCAACTGGTCGAGGCCGCGGCCAACGACTCCAAGTCGCTCGACCAGAAGAAGATGGCGGAGTTCCTGCACAAGAGCGAGGTCCAGACCATCGTCGGGCCGATCGCCTTCGGACCGGACGGCGAGCGCAAGGAATCGGCGACTCTGATGGCCCAGTTCCGCGGCGTCGTCGACAAGAACATCGAGCAGTTCCGCAACCCGGGCAAGCAGATCATCCTGTTTCCCGAGAAGTGGAAGACCGGAGAACTCGTGGCCCCGTTCGACAAGGCACGGAAGTAGCGGCTCGACGCGGCACGCCGGTGTTTTCTCTGGAGTTGCTTCTCGACGCCGTCGTGCTGGGCGTCATGGTCGGCTGCTTCTACGCCGCGGTGAGCATCGGGCTGTCGATCTCGTTCGGCCTGCTCGATGTCCCGAACGTGGCGCATCCCGCACTGCTGGTGCTGGCCTCGTACGGCGCCTGGCTGATGGGCGACTTCGACATCGACCCGATCATGGCCGGCTTCATCATGATGCCGGCCTTCTTCCTGCTCGGCGTCCTGCTCTACCGCACCTATCACGAGACCTTCGAGAAGCGCGGAAGCGACGCCGGCGTGCGCGGGCTGGCCTTCTTCTTCGGCATCGCCTTCATCATCGAGGTCGTGATCATCATGCGCTTCGGCGTCGACCAGCGCACGGTGCAGGCCTTCTACATCGGCAAGAGCATCGAGATCCTTGACGTGCGTATTCCCATGCGCATGGTTGCCGCGTTCGTCGTGGCCATTCTGCTCTCGCTGGCGCTCACGCTCTACCTTTCCAAGACCTTTCTCGGCCGGGCGATTCGCGCGGTGGCGCAGGACGAGGCCGCGCTCCGTCTGATGGGTGCCAACCCGGTGGCGATCAAGCAGTGGGCCTTCGGCATCGCCACCGCCGTCGTGGCGCTGGCGGGTGCGCTGCTGATCATCGTGCAGCCGGTCGAGCCGACCCTCGACCGGGCCTATATCGGCCGCACCTTCTGCGTGGTGGTGATGGCGGGCCTCGGCAGCATGTCGGGCACGCTGGTCGCCGGCATCATCCTTGGAGTCGCCGAAACCATCGTGCTCACGATGTTCGGCGCGTCGTGGGCGCCGGCCATTTCCTTCACGCTCCTCCTGCTGGTGCTGGGCATCCGCCCGCAAGGGTTGTTCGGACGATGACCGGCCGCGGCGCGTGGTTCTGGATCGGTGCCGCGCTGTTCATCGCGCTGGCGGTCGCGCTCGCGCTCACCGTGCGCAACGAGTACGTCTTCTTCGCGGGCTTCGTGATCCTGCAGTTCATCGTGCTGGCGACCGCCTGGAACATCCTGGGCGGCTATGCGGGCTACGTGAACTTCGGCACCAGTGCGTTCTTCGGCATCGGCGTCTACACCGCCATCTTCCTCCTCAAGGCCGCCGCTGCGCCCCTCCTCGTGCAGATCGCGGTCGCTGCCCTGGTCGGCGCCGCCCTGGGCCTCGGCATCGGGCTGCTGACGCTCCGTCTGCGTGGCATCTTCTTCTCGATCGCCACCGTGGCTATCACCATCATCGCCGAGACTCTGATCACCAACTGGAAGTTCGTGGGCGGCGCCACCGGTGTGCAGATGCTGCGCCCGCCCGTCACGCCGCCCTTCGACTCCTACGTCAAGATGCTGTTCGTCGTGCTGGCGGTCCTGGTCGTGATCGCCGTGGCCTTGGCACGCTACGTCCAGGATTCGAAGCTGGGCCGCGGGCTGCGGGCCGTGCGCGACGACGAGGTCGCCGCCGAGTCGAGCGGCGTGCCGACCCTCAACCTCAAGCTGGTGGCCTGCGCGATCTCCGGCGCGCTGATGTGTGCGGCCGGCGCGCCTTCGGCCATGTACCTGCAGTTCGCCGACCCGGTTTCGGCCTTCAACCTCAACTACTCGGTCTCCGCACTCGCCATGTCGCTGATCGGCGGCACCTCGCACTGGATCGGTCCGGTGCTGGGCGCGATCCTGCTCGGCACCACGCAGCAGCTCCTCACGGTCACGATCTCGTCCGAGATCAACGTGCTGGTGCTGGGTCTCATGCTGGTGCTGTTCGTCGTCGCGGCGCCGGAAGGCATCATCGGCCTGGCGCGCCGGCTGTGGCGCCGAAGCGGAAGGGGCTCGTCATGAGCGCAGCGCTGCTCCGCGTCGACAACGTCTCGAAGCGCTTCGGCGGTTTCACGGCGCTGCAGGACATCAGCGTCGACATCCGGCCGGGCGAGCGCTTCGGCCTGATCGGACCCAACGGCTCGGGCAAGACGACACTGATCAACTGCATCTCCGGTGCGCTGGCGAGCGACGGCGGCACGATCGTGTTCGACGGCCACGACGTCACGCGGCTGCCGGCCTACAAGCGCACGCGCCGCGGCATCGCCCGTTCCTTCCAGGTGCCGCGGCCCTTCCGCACCATGACGGTGCTGGAGAACCTGCTGGTGGCGATCGACTTCGGCGTGGAGAGCCACGGACTGTCGGATCACCAGGCGACAGCGGAGGTGATGGCGATCCTCGAGAAGATCGGGCTGGCCGACAAGGCGCGCGTCTCCTCGGGTCAGCTCAGCCAGGTCGAGCTGCGCAAGATGGAGCTGGCGCGCGCCATGGCCGCGCGGCCGAAGCTGCTGATCTCCGACGAGGCGATGGCCGGGCTTGCAGGCGCCGAGGTCGACGAGGTCCTCGACGTGCTGCTGAAGCTCAACGCCGAGGGCATCACCGTCATCATGATCGAGCACATCATGCAGGCGGTCATGCGCTTCTCCGAGCGTGTCATGTGCCTCGACGCCGGCCGCATCGTCTGCGAGGGCACGCCGGCCGAGGTGATGGCCGACAAGCGCGTCCAGGAGGCCTACCTTGGCGCTTAGGCTCGCCGCCACCGGCATCGATGCGCGCTACGGCGCGGTGCGCGCCCTGAACGGCGCCTCGGTGACGGTCGAGGACGGCGAGACCGTGGTGCTGCTGGGCACCAACGGCAACGGCAAGAGCACGCTGATGAAATGCCTGATGGGCATCGTGCGGCCGGCCGCCGGCTCGATCGAGCTCGAGGTCGACGGCACGCGCCACGATCTCGCACGCCTGCCGACCGAGGAGATCGTGGGGCTGGGCGTCGCACTGGTGCCGGAAGGCCGCTGCCTCTTCCCCAAGCTCACGGTCGAGGAGAACCTGATGCTGGGCGCCTTCCGCAAGAGCGCCCGTGCCGCCATCGCAACCAATCTCGCCTTCGCCTACGAGGCCTTCCCGGTGCTGGCCGAGCGCCGCCGCCAGCTCGCCGGCACCATGTCGGGCGGGCAGCAGCAGATGCTGGCGATCGGTCGCGCGCTCATGTCCTCGCCGCGGTTGCTGCTGGTCGACGAGCCGTCGGTCGGGCTCTCGCCGCTGCTGGTCTCGCAGACGATCACCAAGATCGAGGAACTGAAGAAGAAGTTCGGCCTCACCGTGCTGATGGCCGAACAGAACTTCCATCAGGCCGTCCGCATCGCGGATCGCGGCTACATCATCGTCCACGGCGAGATCGCCTTCGAGGGCAAGACGGTCGACGAGCTGCAGTCGAACGAGATCGTAAAGCAGCTCTATCTCGGCGGTGGCTAGCTCAGCCGCCGCAACGGACGGTCTGCACTTCGCACGTCGAGCCCGCACCGCCGTTCCGGCAAAAGCGCATGGCATGGCCCTGGGCGGCTTTCGCGTCGTTGCCTGCGGCGAACCACGGCCCGCCTTGCGTGCCCTGTGCCGCCGCGATGCAGCGCGCGAGGGTGACGTCGCCGGACTTGCAGCCGGGCTTCGCGCAGCGCGACAGAGCGTCGTTGATGGTGGCCTGTCGATCGGTCTTGCCCCAGCCAAGCCCCCAGGCGCCGGTCTTGGCGTCGTGGGCATACGTCACCCAGTATTGCGGCGCGTTCTGTGCCACCGCAGCGCCGGCGAGCAATGCCATCGACAAGATTGTAGTCAGCAGAATGCGAAGCATGGCTCCCCCGAGCGGCTCTTTGCGACCAGTCGCAGGATGGGGTTCCGCAGGTGTGCCGGCAATCGGCTTTCGTGGTCGGCCGGGCAGGCCCTGCACTTCCGCGACGCTCTGGCGGAAATGGCGGAGAGGGTGGGATTCGAACCCACGGTACGCTTGCACGCACAACGGTTTTCGAGACCGTCCCGATCGACCACTCTGGCACCTCTCCGGGCGCCGGGTTATAGGCGGCGGGCACTTCCGGGGCAACAGCCTCGATAGGCGGGAGGAACGCGATGAAGTTGCCCGAAAAGGGGCTCGCCTGGCCCGAGATCGAGGCCCGGCTGAACGACGCCAAGAAGGACGACTACTCGTGGCGGGACGGGCGTATGGCCGTCTACTACTACTATCTCGACGATGAGCTGTCCGACGTACAGAAGCGTGCCTACGCCGCCTTCTGGACCGAGAACAGTCTCGGCAAGCGCGCCTTCCCCTCCCTCGCCCAGCTCGAGAACGACGTCGTGGCGCATGGGCTCGCCCTGATGAACGCGCCCGAGGGTGCCGCCGGGACGTTCACGTCGGGCGGCTCCGAGAGCATCTTCCTCGCGGTGCAAACGGCGCGCGACTGGGCGCGGGCGACCAAGGGCATCAAGGAGCCCAACTTCGTCGTGCCGCGCACCGCCCATCCCGCCTTCAGCCGCGCCGGCCACGCGCTCGGCATCGACATGCGCCGCGTGCCGACCACGCGCAACGACTTCAAGGCCGACGTCGGCGCCATCGCCTCGACGCTCGACGACAACACGATCGGCATCGTGGGGTCGGCCCCCTGCTATCCGTTCGGCGTGTTCGACCCGATCCGCGAGCTGGGTGCCCTGGCGCAGGCCCGCGGTCTCTGGCTGCACGTCGATGCCTGCGTCGGCGGCTTCCTCTCGCCTTACGTGAAGCGGCTGGGCCACGCGCTGCCGGACTGGGATTTCTCCGTTCCCGGCGTCACCAGCATCTCGGCCGACCTGCACAAGCACGGCATGGCCGCGAAGGGTGCCTCGCTGATGATGCTGCGCTCCAAGGAGCTGAAGGAGAAATACCAGACCTTCGACTTCAAGGAGTGGGAGCGTGGCCCCTACGTCGCCTGGACGATGCAGGGCACGCGGCCAGGTGGTGCGGTGGCCGCGGCGTGGGCCACGCTGCAGCATCTCGGCGACGAGGGTTACCTGCGCTGTGCGCGCATGATCATGGACAACAAGAAGGGCCTGCTCGACGGCATCGCCCGCATCCCGGGGCTGGCCGTGCTGGAGCCCAGCGAGCTCTCGATCTTCGTCACCCGCTCGGCCGATCCTCGTCTGGACATCGGTGCCGTCTCCGACGCCATGGGCACGAGGGGCTGGCTGATCGGCCGGCAGGTCGAGCCGGCCGGCATCCACATGCACCTGAACCCCAGCCACGAACGCATGGTCGGGGACTATCTCAAGGACCTCGCCTGGGCCGTCGACGAGACCCGCCGCAGCGGCCTCAGGTCCGGGCCGGCCGGGTCGACCTACTGACCGGGGAAAATCCCGGATTTGGCCGCGAAACGGGAGCTTTGCGGCGTTGACTTGGGGGCCTTCCTGCGTATATTCCGCCCTCCTCCGGCGGGTCTTGCAGGCCCGCCGTGCTCTTTCGTGCTTTCCGGCATTTTGGGCCTTTCCCCGCTCCATCCCCTAGGGGTGGTGGGGGAGACGGGGTCCGGGTCGGGGGCTTCTAGTCAGGTGTCATCATGATCGCCGTTATCCGCACGGGTGGAAAGCAATACACGGTCGCCGCCGACGACCAGCTCACGGTCGAGAAGATCGAGGGCGAGGCCGGCGCCAAGGTCGAGTTCACCGACGTGCTCATGGTGGGCGACAAGGTCGGCGCGCCGACCGTTGCCGGCGCCAAGGTGGTCGGCTCGATCGTCAAGCAGGCCCGTGGGCCGCACCTGATCGTCTTCAAGAAGCGCCGTCGCCAGAACTCGCGGCGCAAGAACGGTCACCGTCAGGACCTGACGGTGGTCAAGATCGAACAGATCGTCGCCTGAGCTAGAGCGACCGGAGAGTAACGATGGCACACAAGAAAGCAGGCGGCTCCTCGCGCAACGGCCGCGACTCCGACGGCAAGCGCCTGGGCGTGAAGCGCTTCGGCGGCCAGAAGGTCCTGTCGGGCAACATCCTCGTCCGCCAGCGCGGTACCAAGATGAGCCCCGGCGAGAACGTCGGCGTCGGCCGCGACCACACGCTGTTCGCCACCGCCGACGGCGTGGTGTCCTTCCGCACCCGTTCGGGCGGCAAGGTCGAGGTGAACGTGCTCCCGGCGCCGGCTCTGGCTGCCGAATAGCCGTTCCCATCCAATCGGATTGCGAAGGGGGAGCGGCTCGCCGTTCCCCCTTTTCGTTTCTGGATCCCAGCTCATGAAATTCCTCGACCAGGCCAAGATCTACATCCGCTCCGGCAACGGCGGCGCAGGATGCGTGGGCTTTCGCCGCGAGAAGTTCATCGAGTTCGGCGGGCCGGACGGCGGCGACGGCGGACGTGGCGGCGACGTGATCGCCGAATGCGTCGACGGCCTCAACACGCTGATCGACTACCGCTACGCCCAGCACTTCAAGGCCGAGACCGGCCATCACGGCATGGGCAGCCAGCGCACCGGCGGCAAGGGCAAGGACATCGTGCTGCGCCTGCCGCGCGGCACGCAGATCTTCGCCGAGGACAACGAGACGCTGCTGGCCGACATGACCGAGATCGGCCAGAAGGTCGTGCTCGCCAAGGGTGGCGACGGCGGCTACGGCAACCTGCACTACAAGTCCTCGACCAACCGCGCGCCGCGCCGTGCCGACAAGGGCTGGCCGGGCGAGGAGAAGGCGCTGTGGCTGCGTCTGAAGCTGATCGCCGATATCGGCCTCGTCGGCCTGCCCAACGCCGGCAAGTCGACGTTCCTGTCGTCGAACTCCAACGCGCGGCCCAAGATCGCCGACTATCCCTTCACCACGCTGCATCCCGGCCTCGGCGTGGTGAAAGTTGGCCAGCGCGAGTTCGTGATGGCCGACATCCCGGGCCTGATCGAGGGCGCGC
>CAYRBQ010000030.1:0-4411 GCA_964422305.1 uncultured Reyranella sp.
ATGCCGGCGACCCAGTCGGGGTGCAGCCCGGCCTCGGCCAGCGCCTGGTAGACGCCCGCCTGGTAGGAGCCCAGAGCGCCGCCGCCCTGCAACAGCAGGGCAATTCGCTCGAAGGGTGGGCGCGCGCCTGGACTCATCCGTTTCCCTCGCTGGTCTCGGGGGAGACTTAACGCGGATGCAGGGCGCATGCCACCCGAGGTGGCGCGGCTTATTGTGCGTCCCGGATGCGCCCGACCAGTACCTGTTGCTTGGGATCCGGCGCCATGGCCCCGTGCATCGGCTCGAGGATCGCGGCGAACGCCTTCTTGTCGACCTCGCCGGTGATCTGTCCGCCGGATGACAGGATCGTTGCACGGGCCGCCGCCTCGCGTTCCTCCCAGAGCTTGCGCAGGTAGACGACCGACTCTCGTGCGGCGGCGCGGATGACGGCCTGGTCTTCCGGCGAGAGCGACGCCCAGGTGCGCTTGGAGAAGACCACCACCGCCGGCGCCTGCGAGTGCTCGGTGAGGCTGAGATACCTGGCGACCTGGTGATGGCGCGATCCCACGTAGGAGAGCAGGTTGTTCTCCGCGCCGTCGATCGTGCCGCTCGAAAGATGCGAGTAGACCTGGTTGTAGGGGAGCGGCACCGCGGTGGCGCCGAGCGCGCGGGCCGTGGCGACGGCGACGCGCGATTCCTGCACGCGGAGCTTCACGCCCTGCAGGTCGATCGGCCGTCGCACCGGCTTCTTGGTGGTGTAAATCGAGCGCGCGCCGGTCTCGTAGAAGCAGAGCGCCACGAGTCCCTGGCTGTCGAAGGCCGCGAGGATGTCCTGGCCGATCGGCCCGTCGAGCACCTTCCGCGTGTGCTCGGCCGAGCGGAGCAGATAGGGGAGCGACAGCACCGCCGTCGCCGGCACCGACGAGTTGAACGCCGCGACGCTCAGCCGCGCCATGTCGAGCGTGCCGTTCCTCAGCTCGCCGATGGTGAAGAGCTCCGACTTGCTCTCGTCTCCCGCCGGCAGGGCGATGCTGTGGCGGCCGCGCGTGCGTTCGCGCACCAGCTTGCCGATATATTCGATCGCCAGCACGGTCGGCGCGTCACGCGCCTCGTTGTCGGCGGAGCTGAATTCCTTGGCATTCGCCGCGGTTCCGGCCAGCACCCCCGCGACCAGCAGCAGACATCGGGCCGTACGCATCGCGCACCCTCCCAGAAGTTTGCCTCGCTCCCCACTCGGCGGCGGTAGGCTAACAAATCCTCGCCTACGCAACTAGCCGCGTATACTGGCCTGATGCCACAGCCACCCTCCCTCGAAGGCCGCTTCCTGCCGCATCGCGTGATCCGCGGCTGGCTGGGCGATACCGATGCCACGCGCCTGCTCGACTACGTCTTGGCCGCCGAGCCGCGCTTCAAGCCGTCCCAGGTGGCCGAGGGGCTCGACGCCGACACCCGCCGGTCGCTGGTGCTGCGCGGGCTGGGTCCCTTCGAGGCGCGGTTGGCGGACAGGGCGCGCGCCCTGCAGCCCGAGCTGGAGCGCGCCTTCGGCATGGGCCGCATCGTGCCGGGCGATGTCGAGACCGAAATCGTGGCGCACGGCGACGGCGGCTTCTACGGCCCGCACATCGACACCTTCACCGGCGACGACCATGTCCACGGCGACCGCCGCCGCCTCACGCTCGTCTACTATGTCCACCGCAGGCCACCGCGCTTCACGGGCGGGCGACTGAGGCTGCATGACATGGCCGGCACTCGGACGATCGATATCGCGCCGGAGTTCGACAGTCTGGTGGCCTTTCCCTCGTTCGCCCGTCACGAGGTCGAGCGGACCTCCTGCCCGGGCAACGCCTTCGCCGACAGCCGCTTCTCGGTGAATCTCTGGCTCTGCGGCTGAGCGGACGCACAGATGCGGCTGCTGCGCTGGTTCATCTCGTCAGCGACGCTCGGCGTGCCGCAGGCTGCGGGCCCGATCGCCTTCTCACTGGTCGCGCTCGGCCTCACGGGCGACACCAGCGGCGGTGCGGCCATGATGCTCGCGATGACGCTGGCCCAGGTGGGCGGCGCCATCCCGATCGCGCGGCTCGGCAGGAGCTTCTCGCTCGCGACGTTCCTGAGGCTGCTGGTGGTCCTGCGCACCGTCGCGCTGCTGGCGATCGCGATCGGCGCCGCGAACAATGTGCCGTTCACTTGGTTGATCGCATTGGCTGCGGTGGCGGGGCTGGTGAATGGCGCGGCCTCCGGCTACCTGCGCGCCGTACTCAACCACCTCGTACCGGCGGCGAGATTCCCGCGCGCGCTGGGAATCGCCGCTACGCTGAACGAGACGACCTTCGTGCTGGCGCCGGTGGCGGCGTCGGGGCTGGGCTCGCTCTCGCCCTCCATCGCGGTCTTTGCGCTCGCGATCCTGGGCGCCGTCCCGGCATTGCTTGTCCCCGGCACGGGCTCGACCTCGATCGATCGCGTGCAGGGCCCCAAGGGCTCGATCCTCAATCTTTCGATCCTGCTCTGGCTGCTGTGCGCGGGGGCGGGCGGTGCGGCCGTCGCGGCCATCGAGATCGGCGCCGTGGCGCTGGCCCTGAACTTCGGTTACGAGCCGACCTTGGCGATCCTGTTCACGGTGCCACTCTGCTTGTCCTCGGTCGCCGGTGGCCTGTGGGTCAGCGTGCGCAACCGCATGGCGTCGCGGCGGGCCGTGGTGGCGCAGCTCCTCGTCATGACCTTCGGGGCTGCACTCGCGGCGATCAACGTGTCGGTCGTCACGACCATCATCGGAACGATCGTCATCGGTTCGGTGCTGGCGCCGCTCGCGACATATTACTCATTGATCCTCGACACGCTCGCGCCGCCCGAGCGACGGGCGGAGGTGTTCGCTTTGCTGCGCACCGCGAACGCCATAGGCGTCATCTTCGCCAGCGCCGTCCTGACGGTGGTTTCGCTGTCCGTGGCGATGATCGTCGTCACCGGCCTCGTGGGTATCGCCGCCGGCGCCGTGGCGATCGTGTCACCTAGACGCCACTGAACTGGGATAGATGCGCGAACAGGCTGCGTGTGCGTGCAGGCAGGCCGGCGAGAAACGCGTCGTCGAGCGCGAGGCGTTGCCGGCTGCCCTGCTCGAAGTTCACCGGATCCTGGTACCAGCGCCGCGCGAAGGTCGCGGTGATGAGCGGCCGCGGTTGGGCCGAGCTGTTCGCCGTGCCTGCGTGATAGGTGCGGAAGTCCCACAGCATCGCCGAGCCCGGCGGGACCGCCGGCGAGAACGAGGGCGCCTTCTCGTCCGCCTTCTGCCAGCGGTGACTGCCCGGCCACAGCGCCGTCGTGCCGTTGGTCTCGTTCATCTCGACCAGCGGGAAGGCGACGGTGAGGGCATGGGCCGGCAGCAGCGGCGAGATCGCCGAGTCGAACAGGGCGGGCCCGTCGCGATGGAAATGTTGGCGCTCGGCGCCGGGCAGCGAGACGACGACGCCGTAGCTTTCGAGGATCGCCTCGTCGGCGAGCGCCAGCCGCGCCAGCGCCACGATGGCGGGATTGGCCCAGACCAGCGGATCGGCGAAGGCGCCGGTGAACGGCAGCGGGAACAGGTTGCGCCGGTCGCCGACCTCGAGGGCCGAGTCCCGGGGCGCTTCGTCCAGGAGCTGGCCGGCATGCGCCGCGAAGGCGCGCTGCAGGGCCGCCATGGTGGCCTCGGGCAGCAGGCGATCGAGGATTGCGTAGCCGTTCCTGACGAGGCAATCATAGGCCTGCCGGACCTGCTCGCTGCCGGACAGTCCGTCGTCGGAAGGCCCCTCTGAAAGTCCCTGGCAGTCGATCCTGATCATGCACTCCGCGCGCCGCACGGCTTCATCCCACGGCCACAGGCATCTCGTCTACGGGCTGGAGATCGAGAGCGACTTTCCGCTGGCTTCGGTGGCCGCCGCCTCGTCCGCGTCGGACGGCCTGCGTCTGCGCCTTGTCCCGCCGGCCGAGCTGCGCGGGCGGGTCGGTGCCGCCACTGCCGCCGATCCGGACGACTGGATCGAGCACATCGTGCTGCCGGACGGCGCGGTCTACATGAAGCTCGACGGCATCTTCGAGACGATCGTCTCGGCCGACGGCAGCGACGTCGCCTGCGCGCGGCTGGGCGATGCCGACCAGCGGACCTTCGAGGCCAATCTCCTGAACTTCGTGCTGAGCGCGGCGCTGACCTTGCGCGGCGAGGAGCCGCTGCACGCCACCGTGCTGGAGCGCGAGGGTCGCGCCTTCGCCCTGCTGGGGCCGAGCGGCGCCGGCAAGTCGACGCTCGCGGCCTTCCTGGTCGCGCGCGGCGCGCGGCTCGTCACCGACGACATGCTGCGCCTCACCTTCGCGAACGGCCGTGCCATGGCCCATCACGGCCCGCATCGGCTAAAGCTTTTCGACGAGCAGGCGCGCCTGCTGCTGCCCGAGGCCGTGGCCGCGG
>CAYRBQ010000030.1:4511-16358 GCA_964422305.1 uncultured Reyranella sp.
CGCGTCCGCTCGCCGCCATGTTCTGGCTGGGCGATTCGCCGCCCAGGTCGGACGAGGTGCGCTCGGCGCGGCTGAGCGGCACCGCGCTCGCGCGGGCGCTGCTCTCCTCGGCGATGAACATCCGCTACCATGCGCCCGACCGGCTCGCCCGCCAGATGCGGTTCGCCGGACGGGTGGCCGAGACTGTGCCTGTCCACGCGCTGGCCTATCCGCGGCGCCTCGAACTGCTGGGCCGAGTCGACGACGAGATCCGCAAGGTGCTGGCATGACCACCGTGGAAGCCCGGCCGCTCGGTGCGCAGCGCCTGTTCGTGGTCGACGGTCTCTTCAAGCCCGACTTCGTGCGCGTGCTGCACGAGATCCTGTCGCGCCAGTCGTTCAGCCTGTCGGACTACGACACCGAGGCGACCGAGCGCATCCGCCACTGGAAGGCGGAGTTCGCGCCTGAGTTCTTCGCCGCCAACCCCGTGCTCCGAAGCTGGCACGACAGCGTCGTGGCCAAGACCGTCGAGCTGTTCACCGGCACGGCACTGAAGCTCGAACGCGTTCACGCCAACAGCCATCTGTTCGGCGACCACCAGCATCCGCACCACGACATCGTGCCCGGCGTCACCGCGCTCTACTTCGCCAATCCCGACTGGGAGAAGGACTGGCAGGGCGAGACGATCTTCTACGACTTGGCGGGCGAGCCGCGCCATGCTCTGGCGCCGCTGCCCGGGCGCCTCGCGGTGTTCGAGGGCGGCATCCTGCATCGCGGCGGCGTGCCGTCGCGCACCAGCTTCGGCGCGCGCTACTCGGTCGCCTTCAAGTTCGCGGCGTCCTGACCCGGCGGTTCCACGGGTTGAGGCTGACGGCGAAGCGCTCGCCGGCATAGGCCGAGACGCCGTGGAACAGGCCGGGCGAGAACATCACCAGCCGGTTGGGGCGCGGGAAATAGCGCAGGTCGTCGGTGAAGAACTCGCCGCCCGCCATCCTGCCGACCTGCGCGTAGTAGACCGCGCTGCATTGGGGGAAGGCGTATTCCTTGCGCGCCTCGAACATCAGCTCGTCCTTGTCGACGTGCCAGCCGGGGTTGGTGTCGTTGCGCCACATCTCGTAGCCCGCGATCGAGCCCAGGTCGAAATGCTGGCGGCAGAAGTCGAGGATCTTCTCGTGCACCGGGTTGCTGCCCAGCTCGTACCACTGCTCGCCCTCGCCATAGTCGAAGGCGGTGATTGCCGCGACCGTGGCGTCGTCGAACACGTCGTCGAGGATGATGAACTTCTTCACGCCGCCGTCCGCATGATCGGGCGCTGCAGTCCATCCAGCGTGTCGCGGAACCATCGCCGCGCGTAGACGGCGCGCAGGGCGATGCGGCGAGTGGCCGAGCGATTGCCGGTGTCGCTGCCGAGCAGCCTGGCATCCCGGACGAGGCACGAGCCCGGCACCAGCTCGATCAGCTCGGGCGCCACGTTCTCGTCGCGGGCCTTCCAGCGATGGCTGCCCGGCCACACCGCGAGCTCCATCGGGCCGTCGAGCGGCAACACGCAGGTGAGGGCATGCGCGGGCAGCAGCGCCGAGATGGCGGCATCGAACAGCAGCCGGCCATCGCGGTCGACATGCAGGGGCGCGGCGCCAGGCAGCACGCTGTCGGCCATCAGGCCCAGCAGGACGGCGTTCTCGTCGAGCGCCTCGCGCGCCAGCGCGACGATCGCGGGATTGGCGCAGATCAGCGGGTCGGCGGCGGCACCGGCGGGCGCGAGCGGCAGGACGTGCCGCCGGCTGGCCACCGGTGTGCCCAGCCTCATGTTCTCGATCGCCGCTCGCAGCGGCGCGAGCGCGGCCGGCGCGATCACGCGATCGAGAACCACATAGCCATCCTTCACGAGATGGTCGTAGGCCCTGCCGGAAGGCTCGCCGCAGTCGATTCTCATTGCCGATGCACCCAAGTGCGGCTTCCGTTGCTCGACGGGCCTCCGCCATGGGCATGGTCCGTTCGGCCGCTTCCAGCCGAACGGACAATGCTTCGGGCCCGTCGCGGCGCTATGATAGTGCGCCATGAACCCCGTCGCGACCTTCATCGCCATGCCCGGCGCCGACCGGCGGCTGGTGGTGCGCGCCATGGCCACTCTCGCGGCCGTCCGCCTCGGCCTGCGCCTCCTGTCCGTGGAGCGGCTGCGCGCCTGGACCGGCCGGCGCGGCGCGGGTTCGGCGTCCGCCGATCGTCTCGCCTGGGCCGTGCGCATCGCCCGGCGCCGGCTGCCCGGCACGAGCTGCCTCGCCTCGGCGCTGGCGTTGCAGCGCATGCTGTCGGCCGACGGTCACGACTCCGAACTCCATATCGGCGTCGCCCGCACCGACGGCGATTTCGCGGCCCACGCCTGGCTGACGCACAAGGGAGAGATCCTGGTCGGCGAGGAGGAGCACGAGGATTACACGCGGCTCGTGGCCTGGCGCGCCGGTCCGGGCTGAGCTTGTTCGCGGCGGTCTTCAGCAGGAACGGCCGGCCGGTCGACCGGCGTGCGATCGGGGGGGCCGGGCTCACGGTCGACGGTCCCGCGGACACGCCCGGGCTGGCGTTCGTGCAGTCCACCGCCGCCGCTGCGGGCGACTGGCGCGGCATGGACTCGCTCGGCCCTTTCTGGATCGCCGGCCGCCTGCGCCTCGACGCGCGCGAAGGGTCGTCATCCGACGGCGCGTTTTGCCTGCAGGCCTACGAGAAATGGGGCGACGGCTTCGTCGACCGCCTCGCCGGCGACTTCGCCTTCGCGCTGTGGGATGGACGGCGGCGGCGCCTGCTGGCGGTGCGCGATCGACTCGGCGTGCGCGCGCTGTTCCATGCCGAAGCGGACGGCACGCTGCTGATTTCCGACTCCCTCGACTGGATCGCGGCGCGGCGGCCAGCCGATCGCGCGCTCGATCCGTACTGGATCGCCGACTTTCTGACGGTCGGCTTTCCTCGCGACTTCGAGACCACCGTCTGGCAGGGCGTGAGGCGCGTCGCGCCGGCGCACCTGCTCGAGGTCGACGCCGCGCGCACGGCGTCGCGCCGCTACTGGCGGCTCGAGCTCGGCGAGCCGCTCCATCTGCCGAATGCCGCCGCTTACGGCGAGCGCTTCCTCGAGCTGACGACATCGGCAATCCGCGATCGCCTGCCGTCGGGCAGGGTCGGCATCTCGATGAGCGGCGGCCTCGATTCGACGACGCTGGCTGCGTGCACCGTGGCCGCCACCGGCGATCCGTCGCGCGTCGTCGCCGAGTGCACGCATTTCGAGCGGCTGATGCCGGACGAGGAGAAGCACTACAGCACCCTCGCGGCACGTCATCTCGGCATCGAGATCGTGCACACCGCGCTCGACGATGCAGTCTACGATCCCGAGTGGCGCGCGCGGGGCATCGACACTGCCGAGCCCTATGTAGGGGCCCTCGTCGCCGAGCCCGAACGGCGCCTGAGTCTCGCGCAGGCCGCCCTCGCGCCGGTCTGGTTCTTCGGCGAGGGTCCGGACAATGCGCTGGTCTTCGAGCGTGACGCCTACTTCCGCTGGCTGGCCAGTCGTCGCGACTGGCGCGGGCTGGCGCGGGCGGCGCTGGGCTATCTTGGCGCGAAGGAGGGTTGGGGCGAGACGCTGCGCCGCTACACGGCGCGGCGCGCGCCGGACGCTCCCGACGCCCCCGACCCGCCATGGCTCGCAGGCGACATCGTGCGAGGCCCGCCGGTCGAGGAGCCTGCGCATCCCTGGCATCCGCGCGCGATGGCCTCGTTCAGGTCGGCGATCTGGCCGGCCCTGTTCGCCGGCTTCGACGACGACGAGGCGCAGGCGCCGCTGGTATGGCGCCATCCCTATCTCGACCTTCGCGTGCTCGGGTTCCTGCTCGCCGTGCCGCCGGTGCCGTGGGCGCGCCGCAAGCTGCTGCTGCGCGAGGCCATGCGTGGCCGCCTGCCGCGCGAGATCCTCGACAGGAGGAAGGCGCCGCTGGCGATGGCGCCGTTCGCAACGCCCGTCGCCTCGCACGGCCTGCCGCCGCTCGCGCGCGACCCGCGGCTCGCCGCCTTCGTCGATTTCGAGAAGCTGCCCGGCGCGCCCGATGCCGGCCCGCTGCTCGACCGGTTGATCGCCGTCCACGCACTGGATTACTGGCTGGCGCGCCATCCGTGACGTCGCTAAGAAGCGGCCATGCTCGAGCCGTCGACCGTCGTCCGCAAATCACCCGCCCAGGTGTCGTGCGTCCTCAACGAGGAAGTCGCCGTGCTGAACGTCGAGAAGGCGTTGTATTTCGGGCTGCAGGGCGTTGGTGCGCATATCTGGGACTTTCTGGAAGCGCCGCATTCGGTCGCCGAGATCTGCGACGACGTTACCGCCAACTTCGATGTCGAACCCGAGGTCTGCCGGCAGGACGTGATGAAGTTCCTCGACGGCCTGGTGGATGCCGGCCTGATCGAAGCCGCCCACTGACCAAGGCGAATTGTCGCACCCAAGGTGCAAATTATGTGGGTGATGGCACATGGCCACCGCCGCCCCGCGGTGGTAAATATCTTAGTCAGAATGCAAAGAGGCACCCCGGACATGGACGCTCAGTCCCCTGAAAGCCGCGAACCGGCGCCCGCGAAGAGGCCTTATGCCGCTCCCGCCCTCGTCACGTGGGGCAGCCTGCGCGACATCACGCAGGCCGTCGGCTGGTCGGGCAACTCCGACGGCGGCAAGGGCAAGCAGCCGCGCCGGACGCGCTGAGGCAACGCACGGCACGGCAGTGTCGGGAGCCAGCTCGTCGGCTCTTTCCGCGTTCGACGTCCTCTGTCTGGCCGTAAGGCCGCGACCCGACATTGCCGGACTCGGTCGGGCGTTTCACGACGGTTTCGATTTCGACGAACTTCTGCGCATGGCGGCCGAGCACTCGGTCCGGCCGCAGCTCGTGCGGGCGCTCTCGGCCCTGGGTTGGGAACAGGTCGCCCCTTCGCTCCGCAGCGATCTCGAATATTTCCTGCGCGTGCACGGCGCCTTCTGCCTCGCCGCGGCCGAGCAACTCGGTCGGATCACCGCCGAGCTCGCTGCCCGTGGCATACGAGTCGCCGCTTTCAAGGGCCCGGCGCTGGCCGCCGTGCTTCATCGCGATCTGACGGCGCGCGAGTACAACGACATCGATCTCATCGTCGCGCCGCCCGACGTCGATGCGGCGGAAGACGTGCTCGCGGGCTTCGGCTATCGCAGCACGCAGGGCGACCGGCGTTTCCGGCGCGCATTCCTCGCGCACCAGCGGCAATACGCCCTCGTCCACGCCGAACAGGCGACGGTCGACCTGCACTGGGCTTTCACCGCGGCGCACGTGCCGTTTCCTCTCCCGGCCGAAGAGATCTGGCGCACCCTCGAGGAGGTGACGATCGGCCAGCATCGCATCGCCACGCTGGGCGGCGCCGATCTCGCCCTGCTGCTCGCGGGGCACGGCACCAAGGAGGGCTGGCGCAGCCTCGGCTGGGTCTGCGACTTCGCCCTCCTCGTAGACCGGCATCGCGATCTCGACTGGCCGTCGCTCCATCGCCGTGCGGCGGCGCAGGGTTCCGGCGACAGCGTACTGCTGGCCTGCGTCATGGCCGAGCGCCTGACGGGTGTCGCCGTGCCCGACGCGCTCGGCCTGCGCGCGAGATCGAGCGGTCGCGTCAGTGCGCTGGCCGCGACGCTGATCGCCGATCTTGGTCGCGAGGCGTCCGACGAGGACGAGCGGCCCAACCTCGCCGACCTCGATCTTTGCGACAGCCGGTGGCGGAGGGCGGTCGCCAGCGTGGCGATCGGCCTGACGCCGACGGTGAGCGATCATCATGCGATGCCGCTGCCGGAAGTCCTGTGGCCGCTCTATCGCGTGACGCGGCCGATCCGGCTCGGACTCAAGGCGATCGGGCTCGCCCGTTAACGCGGCAGCGCGCGCAGCAGGTCGATGAAGTCGTCGGTCCACGGGCGCACGCCTGCGGTGTCGACCGGCGTCAGCACCTCGGCGAGCGGCGGCCGCGCGAGGCGGCCGCGCTCGCGGGCGGCGACGATCCAGGTGCTGATGATCCCGTCGGTCGCCAGCTCCCCCGCCCAGCCCTCGGCCTGCAGGGCGGCGACCACGAGCGGATCGAGCTCGAGGAACTTGCTGGAGACCTGCACGGCGATCATTCCAGCGGGCGCCATGTGGCGGATGTAGAGAGCGAAGGCCTCGACGGTCAGCAGATGAAGCGGCGGCGCGTTGCCGGCGAAGGCGTCGAGCACCAGCAGGTCGTAGCGGCGCGGCGCCTCGCGCTCGAGGCTGAGCCGTGCGTCGCCCGGCACGATCTCGATCTCGGCTGTCGAGTCGGAGAGGAACGTGAAGTCGCGTTGTGCCACGGCGATGATCGCGGGGTCGATCTCGTAGAACACCACGAGGTCGCCCGGCCTGCCGTAGGCGGCGACCGTGCCGGGCCCCAGCCCGACCACGGCGATGCGGCGCGGCCGGTCGGGCAGGGTGGCGACGGCGCGGCCGACGGCGGACTCGGCGCGGTAGTATTCCGTCGTCTCGCGCCGCCGTTCCGGCGCCAGATACTGTGCGCCGTGCAGGATGGTGCCGTGCATCAGCTCGCGGCGGTGATCCGGCGTGCCGACGCCTTCCTCCTCGACCTTGAGCGTGCCGTAGAAGTTGCGTTGCACCGAGACCAGCCGGTCGCCTTCGAACAGGTGGATGTGGCGCACGCCGTAGGCGCCGCCGGCCAGCGCGGCGAGCGCACAGGCGAGACCGACCCCTTTCGCCATCGGCCGCTCGAACGACAGGGCACCGATCGCCAGCGGCACCGCCGTTGCGGCCAGCAGGATTGCCAGGTCGAAATGCCGGGTCAGGACCAGCGGTGCTCCGATCGCGATCGACAGGCCGCCCAGGGCGCCGCCGAGCGCCAGGCTGAAGTAGAAGGCGCCGAGCCGGCGCACATCGGGCCGGCGCCGGGCCAGCTCGCCGTGACAGTGGAGGCAGACGACGAACAGGCCTGCGCTGAACAGCGGCACCAGGACCAGCGGCTCATAGATGAGGCGGACCAGCGTCATGGCGCGGCTCATCGCCAGCACCGCGGCGGCGGCGGCCAGCATCCACGCCAGGCGGTGGAAGGGCAGCCGGCCGTCGAACCACACGACGAAGCTCAGCAGGTAGAGCGCCAGCGGCGGGATCCAGAGCAGCGGCACCGGCGCGACGTCGCGCGTCAGGTATTCCGTGGTCGCCACCAGGAGCGCCGTCGGCAGCGCGGCCAGGACGATCCACGCCGCGGCCTGCCGGACGGTCGGCGGCGCCGTCTCGGGGCGCGGGGCGGGTCGCGCGTCGCGGGTGCGCCAGGCCAGCAGGGTCACCAGCAACGCGGCCAGGATGTAGAACGCGCTCCACAGCATCGCCTGCAGGCGGAGCGCGAACCACGGCTCGATCGCCACCGGATAGGCCACGAGCGCGGCGATCGATGCGGCGTTGGAGACGGCGAACAGGCGCCAGGGCGTGCGGCCCGACGCGACGAGCCACGACTGCACGAGCGGTCCCGTCGCGGCCAGCAGCACGTAGGGCGCGCCGGCCGTCGCGGCGAGCAGCCCGGCCAGGCGGAGCAGCGCATCGTCGCCGTCGGCCGGCTTCCACGCCGCGTCGGGCAGCAACGGCAGGGCCAGCAGGCTGGCCGCCAGCAGCGTCACATGCAGGCGGCGCTGGGCGGCCGGCGAGAGCAGGCGGATCGCGAGAGCCGCATAGCCGTAGCCCAGCACGAGGCCGCTCTGGAAGAAGACGAGGCAGGCCGTCCACACCGCGGCGCTGCCGCCGAACCACGGCAGCACCAACCGCCCGATCAGCGGCTGGACCAGGAACAGCAGGAAGGCGGAGAGCAGGACGGCGAGCGCCGGAAGGCCCATGCTACGCGGTGGTCTGCCGCAGCCTCGCAGCGGCGTCGAACAGGGCGGCGACCGAGAAGCGCCAGGCCGCGCGCGCGGCGTCGACGTCGCGCCCGCACTGGATACGCAGATGCTCCCAGGCCTCCATCTCGGTCGTGCTGAGCAGCAGGTCGAGCACCAGCGTCCGCTGCGCCGGCGCCAGCCGCGCGAGCTCGGGGGCGTAGAGGATCTCGGCCCGCGCGCGGAGCAGCCGGTTGACGCGCTCGACACGCTCCCGGAAGCCCGCGTCGTGGCCCGAGAAACGCAAGGCCACGCGCCAGATCGGCGTCCAGGCCTCGCAGACCCGCGAGCGTCGCTCGACGAAGCCCTTGATGCGCTCGGCGAGCGGGCCCTCCGGAGACACCGGCGGCATGGTGGCGAGCGTCGAGGCCACGACATGGTCGAAGGTGCCGGCATAGAGCGCCGGGGCATCCGAGAAGTGCTGGTAGAGCGTGCGCAGGCCGACGCCGGCCTGGGCCGCCACCTGTCCGATCGTCGGCATCTCGTTCTCGCGTGCCATCAGCGCGATCATCGCATCGAACAGACGCCGGCGCGTCTCCTCGCTGCGGCGATGGCGACCGTCGCTGCTTTTCCCCGTCGCAGGGGCGATGCTTCGTCCGGCAGGTCGCCGCACAGTCTTGCTGTTCGCCATGGGCGAACTTCTAAGTCAGTTGCGAACCGATTGCATCCGCAATGGCAGGCGTCGCCTCAGTCGGCGGCGAAGCGCAGGTCGGGCAGGGGCTGCGAGCGGTCGACGGCGGCGCCGGCGTCGAACTTCTTAAGCTCCGGCATCACGGTGCCGGCGAACATGCGCATGTTCCGCGCCGCCTCCTCGTGCGGCATGCCGGCATAGGAGAAGACTCCGACATAGCCGGAGTTCCTCGTCTGCTCGTGGATCTTCATGATCTTGTCGTAGACCTGCTCGGGCGTGCCGTAGACCTGCAGGTCGGCGAAGAACTCGATCGCCTTCTGGTCGCCGTAGACCGCGAGCTTCTCGTTCATCTTGGCGTAGTACTCGTAGCCGCGCTGGTTCTTCATGTGGGCGCCGGCGAACTGGTAGTGGTCGAGCACCGTGCGGTAGTAGCCGCCGATATACTTGACCGCCATCTCGCGCGCCCGCTCCGCGCTCTCGTCGACGAAGGTCCAGCCGGCCGAGATCGGCTGCGGCGCGTCGGTGCCGTTGATCTCGCGATAGAGCTGGTTGTACTCGGCGAGCTCCTTCTCGACCTCGCGCCACGGCTTCTGCGGGATGATGAGCAGACCGACGCCGAGCCGCGCCATGATGCGCGCGCTCTCGGGGCTGACGGCGGCGGCGTAGGTACGGCCGCGGAAGCTCTTGAACGGGGCGGGGCGGATCTCGGCGCGCGGCTGCCTGTAGTGCTTGCCGCTGTATTCCATCACGCCGGTCTCGAGGCCCTTCAGCAGCGCCTCGCCGTACTCGACGAACAGCTCGCGGCTGTCGCCCATGTCGAGGCGGAAGCCGTCGAACTCGACCTTGCCCGCGCCGCGACCGAGCCCCAGGATCATGCGGCCGCCGGACAGGTGGTCGAGCATGGAGATCTGCTCGGCGACCCGCATCGGGTCGTGCCACGGCAGCACCACCACCATCGAGCCCAGCCGCACCGTCCTGGTGCGGCCCGCCATGTAGGAGAGGAACTGCACGACGTCGGGGCACATCGTGTAGTCGGTGAAATGGTGTTCGACCGACCAGATGGATTCGAAACCCAGCGGCTCGGCCATGTCCGCGAGCGCCAGCTCGTTCAGGTAGATCTGGCGGTCGCTCAGCGCCCGGCCGGTGTTCTGGAAGACCGCAGCCATTCCCACGTGCATGGCGTTACCTCCTGCCGTTTGTCCTATGGTAAACGCCCGTTCACATGATTGGGAAGCCCGCACCCATGCTTGATTCCGCCGTATTCGATGGTCACCTTCGGCCCATGAGCACCCCGTCCCGGCGTTCCCTCCTCGTTGGCCTCGGCGCCGTCGCCGCGGCCGGTTTTGCCGCGATCCCGCCCGTGGCGGCCCAGACGGGCAACCCGCAGGTCGCCGAGGTCGAGCGCTACTTCAACGGCATCCGCACCCTGCAGGCCCGCTTCGTGCAGTCGAACCCGGGCGGTACCGTGGTCCAGGGCACGCTCTCGGTGCGCCGCCCCGGCCGCATGCGCTTCGAGTACGACCCGCCGTCGCAGCTCAAGATCGTGGCCGACGGCAGCCAGGTCACGATGTGGGACATCGCCAACCGCGACTTCGGCCAGTGGCCGATCGGCTGGACCGCCGCCTCGTTCCTGGTGCGCGAACCCCTGATTCTGCAGGGCGGCGACCTCGCGGTCGAGAAGGTCGAGCGCGGCGACGGCATGCTGCAGCTCACCATGAGCCAGGCCAAGAAGCCGCAGGAGGGCAAGGTCATCGTGCGCCTGGGCGAGAACCCGATGGTGCTGCGCGGCTGGACGATCATCGACAACCGCAACCAGAGGGTCGACGTTTCGCTGAACGGCCTGCAGACCGGCCTCCAGCTCGCCGACTCCCTCTTCAAGTTCGACGGTCCCGACGCCAGCATGATTCGGCGCGGCGCCAACTGACGCTATAGTCCCCGCCTGAATTGACGGCGGGGGGGAAGCAAGTCAGGTGAGCGAGTTGATGGTCAGGGCCTCGACCGAGGCCGATGTGGCGCGGTGCGCGGAGATCTACGGACATCACGTGCTGCACGGCACGGCCTCCTTCGAGGTCGACCCGCCCGATGTCGCCGAGATGAGGAAGCGCCGCGCCGCGGTGCTCGACCTCGGGCTGCCGTATCTCGTGGCCGAGAAGGACGGGAAGCTGCTGGGCTATGCCTATGCCGGCCTCTACCGCACCCGCCCGGCCTACCGCTTCTCGGTCGAGAACTCGATCTACATCGATCATGAGACGCGCGGCCAGGGCGTCGGCAAGGCGCTGCTGCTGCCGCTGATCGACCTCTGCACCAAGGCCGGCCGCCGCCAGATGATCGCGGTGATCGGCGACAGCGCGCACACAGCCTCCATCAAGCTCCACGAAAGCTGCGGCTTCGAGATGATCGGCACGATCAGGAGCGTCGGCTTCAAGTTCGGCCGCTGGCTCGACAGCGTGCTGATGCAGCGCCCGCTCGGCAGCGGCGACACGACGCCAGGAGACAAGTCGTGAGTCAGGGCAAAGCCCTCACCCTGAGGAGCGCTCCGCAGGAGCGCGTCTCGAAGGGTGGGCTCCCGCACCGTGTATGTTGCCCATCCTTCGTGACGCATCCCTGCGCGATGCTCCTCAGGATGAGGTCGGAGGGGAGTTCGACATGCGACTGATCGATTATTTCGACCGCGGCGCCGATCTCTTTCCCGAGCGGCACTGCCTGCACGACGGCAGCAGAGGCTGGACCTATCGCGAGGTGCGCGCGCAGACGCATCGCGTGGCCAACGGGCTGCTCGCCGCTGGGCTCGGCCGCGGCTCCAAGGCCGCCGTCTACAGCCCCAACCATGCCGCAGCCTATTCCTGCCTGCTGGGCATCGTGCGCGCCGGTGTCACCTGGGCCCCGGTCAATGCGCGCAACGCGCTCGAGGAGAACCTCTACATCCTGAACAACACGGATGTGGAGTTCCTGTTCTACCATTCGAGCTTCGAGGGCTACCTGCCGCGCATCCGCGAAGCCTGCCCCAAGATCCGCGAGTTCGTCTGCATCGACCTGCCCTCGTTCGAGGCGTGGCTGGCGGCGCAGGGCGAGACCGCGCCGGACCTCGCCGACGCGCCCGACGACGTGGCCTTCCTCGCGAGCTCCGGCGGCACGACCGGCCGGCCCAAGGGCGTGCAGATCACCAATCGCAACATCGAGACCATGAACGCGATCTTCTGGGCCTGCATGCCCGTGAAGGCCGCGCCGGTGCATCTCATGGTCGCACCGATGACCCATGCCGCGGGTGTCTGTTCGTTCCCGCTGCTCTCCTACGGCGCGACCAACATCTTCATGGGCA
>CAYRBQ010000031.1:0-16059 GCA_964422305.1 uncultured Reyranella sp.
AGGTGCCGGGCAGGTTGGGAAAGCTCTCGATGCGCGTCGTCGTCGTACGGCCTTCGTCGGAAGCATAGGCGAGGCCGATGTCGTTCACCGCGGCGATGACGTAGCCTGCCCCGACCAGCGCGTTGCGCCGCATCGCCATCGGCGTGCCGCCGGCATGGCCGGTGTCGCCGTTGATGGTGAGCCGGAGCGCCTGGGTCTTGTAGCCGCCGACCACGATGCCGATGTCGCACTTCTCGCGGTCGAGCACCGGCGCCTGCTCGATGTGCAGCTCGAGATAGGCGTCGAAGGCGCGCTCCCCGAGCGGCGCCGGCCCGGCATAGCCGATCTCGTCCAGCGCCTGTCCGACGGTGATGCCGGCATCGTCCTTCGTCGCCAGCACGTCCTCGAGCTTCAGCACCTTGGCGAAGGCCATCGAGCCCATCATCGGCGGGGCGAAGCGGCCGCCCTCCTCGTTGGTCCAGCAGATCACCTCGATGCCGCGCTTGGTGGCGAGCCCGCGGTCGTTCAGGGTCCGCACGACCTCGAGCCCGCACAGTACGCCCAGGATGCCGTCATAGCGGCCGCCGCAGATCTGGGTATCGAGATGACTGCCGATCGCCACCGGCGGCAACGACGGATCGCTGCCGGCACGGCGTGCGAAGATGTTGCCCAGCCGGTCGACCTCGACCGAGCAGCCCGCCTCCCGGGCCCAGCCGATGAAGACGTCGCGCATCTCCTTGTCTTCCGCCGACAGCGCCAGCCGACGCAGCCCGACATCGCGGAAGCGGCCGATCCCGGCCGAGCGCTCCAGCGTCTCCCACAGCCGCTCGGGATTGATCTCCAGGACGTTCGTCGCCACGCGATGCTCCTCTCCGCTTGCCGTCTCGCCGACACTGTAATCAAGGACCGTGCCGGAGCCACCCCCGGAGACACTCATTGATCACACCGGGATCACACGGCCGTCGGGCGTCGGTCGCTATGAAGTCGACCGATGAAGACCTTCCTGAAGGACTCGCTGCGTCCGTTCGCCTCGTCTCTGCCGGCCCTGTCGGGCCTGCCCTCCTGGGCACGCTCGATGCGCGTGCTGCAGCATCACGGCTTCGCGCCGGCGACGGTGTTCGACATCGGCGTGGGCTACGGCACCTTCCCGCTCTATCGCGCCTTCCCCGAGGCCTTCTATCACCTGGTCGACCCGGCGCGGGAATCCTACGCCTACATGCAGCGGCTTGCGAAGCGGCTGCGCTGCGAGCTGCATGCGGTGGCGCTGGCCGACCGCGACGGCGAGGCCGAGCTCGAGGTGCGCGGCGACATCCAGGAATCGACTCTGCTCGAGGAAGTGGGCCCGCGGCAGGTGAGACGCATCGACCGCGTGCCGGTGCGCCGCTTCGACAGCCTGTTCGGGCCGATCGCCCGTCCGTCACTGTGCAAGATCGACGTGCAGGGCGCCGAACTCATGGTCCTGGCGGGGATGACCGGGCGCCTCGCCGAGATCGACGCGCTGGTGATCGAGACCAGCACCATCGCGACCGTCAAGGGCGGCGCGGAGATGCGCGACGTCGTCGCGTTCCTCGGCGACCGCGGCTTTGCGTTGGTCGACATCGTCGGCCTGCGACGGCGGCCGCTCGACCAGGCGACGGCCCAGCTCGACCTGCTTTTCGTGCCGGGCGACAGCGGCCCCCGCGCCGATCGGCGATGGGCCGCCTCGGCGTAACCGGCAAACCGCAGGCACACTCACACTAGTCGTTGCCGAATGCTGCGCACCGATGCGCGAATCGTTTCACACGTGGTGGTCGACCTGTGATCCATGGGCCACGCTTCGCGCCCCCACCCTGCGACGTGTTGTCAATCTCGCGCCATGGGCGCAACCGGAGATCAGGGGGTGCCGTTGATCGGTTTGGGGGCGCACCATGCCGCAAACCCGCCACATGCTAGACTTAAGCCTAGGTACGACCAGACTTTTTGGGATGCGGGATGAACCTCGGCAACCTCATGACTGGGACCGTCGGAGTGGGCTTGGCGTTGCTCCTGCCGGGGTGCGAGGTCGCGCGCTCGGCACGCGACGACCTGCTCCGGCTCACCAACCCGACGCCGTCCTCCCAGCAGGCGCCCCGTGTAGCGACCGGCCCGTCCACCACGGCAAAGCCGCAACCCACGGCGACGGTGCGCGGCACGGGTGCCGTCCAAGCCTCGGCCGCGGCCTCGCCGACAGACGGAGACACAGCCTCTGCAACGGCATCGGCCACCACCGCCCCCCCGTCGATTGCCCTGACCGGCAAGACCGAAACCGAACTAAGGGCCCTGCTCGGCGCCCCAACAAGCGAGGAGACGCATCCGCCCGGCAAACAGTGGCGATACCGCGACGGCAAGTGCACGCTCGACATCCAGCTCTATCCGGATGTCGAGACCAAGCAGTTCGGAACTCTTGCGTACAAGGTGAAGAGCGATGACAACTCAGTTGAAGGAAACCGTCTCTGCCTGGCCCAGCTCCAATCCCGTGTTCAAACCCAACGCAAACGACGCCGAAAGGCGAATTCGAGTAGCCTTCGTCGAGGATGACGACGACTTCCGCGAGGCGGTGAGCAGCGAGCTCGGCGACTACGGATTCGACGTCACCTCCTTTCCCGACGGCGGGCTGCTGATCGACGCCTTCGACAAGGGCCTCGATGCGGAGATCATCGTGCTCGACTGGAGCCTGCCCAGCGTAGCGGGCATCGACCTGCTGCCCAAGCTCCGGCGCATGGGCGTCGTCCTGCCCGTCGTCTTCCTGACAGGCCGGACCCAGCCCGCCTACGAGAAGCTGGCGCTCGACCGCGGGGCGCTCGATTTCGTCGACAAGTCGCGCGGCGTGCCGATCCTGGCGCAGCGGCTCAGGATCATCATCGAGTCCACCAAGAAGAGCTCGGACCCGGAATTCGAGGGCAACTTCCATTGCGGGCGCCTGCTGCTGAAGCCCGGGATCAGCCGCGCCTACTGGGACGACGTGGACATCAACCTGACCTTGACCGAGTTCAAGATCGTGCATCTGCTCGCCTCGAGCATCGGAACTTATGTAACATACCGCGCCGTCTACGATTGCATGCACTACGTGGGCTTCATCGCGGGGAGCGGCGAGAATGGCTATCGAACAAACGTCCGCTCCTGCATCAAGCGGATACGGAACAAGTTCAGAGCCGTCGACCCCGAGTTCGCCGAGATCGACAACTACCAGTCCTTCGGCTACCGCTGGGGCAAGACCTAGGACGCTTTCGACCCGGGGCTGGCGGGCGGCGTTGCGCCGTCTCGCCGCCTCGCTGACGCTCAAGCTGATCGCCCTGATCGGCATCTTCATTGCTCTGCCGATCGTGCTCTACGGGCAGTTCGAGAGCGCCGACCGGCAGATGCGGGCGCTGGTCACGCGGGCCGTCCAGGACCGCAGCGCCCTCATCGCCGCCGCCCTCACCCCGATCCTCAAGGATGCCGATCCGACGGCGCCGATGGCGCTCAACACCGAGCTCGCCAAGTACGGCAGCGACGGCACCGTGCTCAAGCTGATGTACCAGCCGCCCGCCGACAAGGCCACCGGACGCTTCTATCTCGTCGGCTCGACGCCGCCGCTGCAGCCCGAAGCGGTGGCGGCGGAGCTCGAGGAGCTGCGCCATCGCGGCATCCTGCGGCGCCTTTCCGAGGCGTGCATGTGGGACGCCTCCAACGAGATCCGCTACACGCAGGCCGACGGCAGGGTCGAGCTGCTCACCTCCATCATCCCGATCTACGCCCGCGGCAATTGCTGGGTGCTGACCTCGACGCACGTCACGTCGGAGTTCCTCAACACCTCGATCGGCCGCCCCTACTGGGAGACCCGCGAGATCCGCGTCGCCGCCGGCATCTACCTGGTGGTCGCCATCCTGGCGCTGCTGATCGCCATCAGCATCCGGCTCAGCCTCGCCCGCTTCCGCACCGTCGCCAACGACATCAGCCAGGGCCGTATCGGCGACTCCGCCTTCACGCGGCGCAACGTCGTGCCCGAGCTCTCGAGCGTGGCGCGCGACTTCGACAAGCTGGTGCACGAGCTCAGGCGCGTGTCGCGCCAGATCCGGCAGTCGGCGGAGGACAACGCCCACTCGTTCAAGACGCCGCTCGCGGCCGTGCAGTCGGCCCTGCGGCCGGTGCGTCGTGCGGTTCCCGAGGACGACGCGCGCGCCCGCCGCGCGCTGGAGATCGTCGATTCCTCGCTCGCCCGGCTGCTCGCCCTGGTCAACGCCGCCCAGCACTACGACACCAGCGCCGCCGACATGATCGAGGCGCCCCGCGTGCCCACCGACCTGTCGTCGCTGGTCGGCGATGCGGCGCGTCACTTCCGCGAGATCCTGGCGGCACGCGACATCCGGCTCACCCGGAGACTCGACGAGCGCGCGATCGTGCGGGCGGGCGAAGGCATGCTGGAAACGGTGCTGCAGAACGTGCTGGAGAACGCCATCAGCTTTGCGCCGAACGGATCGTCGATCGTCGTCACCCTCACCGCGAACCAGGAAACGGTGGAGCTGCAGGTCGACGACGAGGGGCCGGGCGTCGAGCCGGCACGCATCGACCACATCTTCGAGCGCTACTTCTCCTCGCGGCCCGGCGAGGGCCTCGGGTCGGACGCCAAGGTCGAGCACTCGGGTCTCGGCCTCTGGATCGTGCGACGCAACGTCGAGGCATTGGGCGGACAGGTCAGCGCCAACAACCGAATCGGTGGCGGACTTTCGGTCGTCATCGTGCTGCCACGCAACGGCCATGAGTGAGCGATCGGCGAAACACAGCTTGATCACTGGCCCGCGCGCGTAGCGCTGCATAGCTTCGGCACGAGCGAATGCCTCGTATCGGAGTTACATGGACACCATCCCCGACCTCGGCCGCTTCCATCAGCAAGGCTCGGCCCAGATCCATCCCGTGATCCTCTCCGGCGGCGCCGGCACGCGGCTGTGGCCGCTGTCGCGCGCGTCGTATCCCAAGCAGCTCCTGAAGCTCGTCTCCGAGCGCTCGCTGCTCCAGGAGACGGCGATGCGCAGTCTCGCCGACGTGGGCTTCGCCGCCCCGGTCGTGGTGTGCAGTGCCGACCATCGCTTCCTCGTCGTCGACCAGCTCGAGGAGGTCGGCGTCAAGCCGCAGGGCCTGCTGCTCGAGCCGGCGGCACGCAACACCGGGCCCGCGATCACCGCCGCCGCGCTCTGGCTGCTGCGTCGCGACCCCGACGCGCTGATGCTCGTGCAGCCGTCCGACCACGTGATCGCCTCGCTGCCGCAATTCCATGCTGCGGTGATGCGCGGCACGGCGGCGGCGCGCGAGGGACGGCTCGTGACGTTCGGCATCCGGCCCGACCGGCCGGACACGGGCTACGGCTACATCCAGGGCGGTGCCGCGATCGACGGCGTCGAGGGCGTGCTCGACGTGGAGCGCTTCGTGGAGAAGCCCGATCGCGAGACCGCGCAGCGCTTCGTCGACAGCGGCGCGTTCTACTGGAACAGCGGCATCTTCCTGCTGGGCGCCCAGGCCTATCTTGACGAGCTGGCCGCCATCAACGCTGCGATGCTCGATGCCTGTCGCCGTGCCGTCGACGGCGCCGGCGAGGATGGCGACTGCCTGCAGCTCGACCTCGCCGCCTTCGGCGAGGCGCCGTCGCTGTCGATCGACCACGCCGTCATGGAGCACACCGACCGTGCGGCCGTGATTCCCGTGGACATGGCCTGGAGCGATGTCGGTTCGTGGGCCGCGCTGCACGGCGTCGGCACCGCTGACACCGCCGGCAATGTAATCCAGGGCGACGTCGTCCACGACGGCGTCAGCAACTCCTACCTGCGTTCCGAAGGCCGCCTGCTCACCGCGATCGGCGTCGAGAACATCACCGTCGTGGCGACCGACGATGCCGTCCTGGTGGCCGGCGCGGATTCGGCCGGTGCGCTCTCGCGCGTGGTCGACCGGCTGCGCCGCGACAAGCGGCCCGAGCCGCTGCAGCATTCCACCTGTCACAGGCCATGGGGCAACTACCGCACGGTCGACGCCGGCGAGCGCTTCCAGGTGAAGCGCATCACCGTCAAGCCCGGCGCCAAGCTCAGTCTGCAGAAGCACTACCATCGCGCCGAGCACTGGGTGGTGGTGCGCGGCACCGCGATCGTCCAGTGCGGCGAGGAGCGCAAGCTCCTGCACGAGAACCAGTCGGCCTACATCCCGCTCGGCGCGGAGCATCGGCTGGAAAATCCCGGGAAGATGATGCTCGAGCTGATCGAGGTGCAGTCGGGCGGCTATCTCGGTGAGGACGACATCGTCCGGCTGTCGGACACCTATGGCCGCGCCTGAGCCGGGCCCAATACCCCGGATTGGTCACACCGCACGGTCCATGCGAGCGCTATTTCCGGAAGATCGGCCCATTCCGTCCTTCCTGACCTGGGGTAATGCCATGTCCAAGAGCAACGCCATCCTCGCCTCACGTCTTTGCGTAGCCGCTTGCGTGTTCGGGCTCGTCGCCGCCTGCGAGAGCGATCCGACGCCCATCGTCGCCGACACGACCAATCTTACCTCGGCCGGGCCACGGACCGGCGGCGGCACCGTCTCGAGCGACTACCGGCTCGGCCCCAACGACCGCACGCGCATCACCGTGTTCGGGCAGCCCAATCTCACCGGCGAGTTCACGCTCGACGGCAACGGCACGGTCGCCTATCCGCTGATCGGCAACATCAACGCCAACGGCATGACGCCCCGCGAACTGCAGCAGGCGATCGCCGGCAAGCTCGATCCCGAATACCTGCGCAACCCCAGCGTCAGCGTCGAAGTGCTGACCCGGCGGCCGTTCTACGTGCTGGGCGAGGTCCAGAAGCCCGGCAACTATCCCTATGTCACCGACATCACGGCGTTGAATGCCGTGGCGATGGCCGGCGGCTACACCTACCGGGCGCGGACCACCCAATTCTACATCAAGCGGCTCGACACCAACGGCCGCATGGTCAAGGTGCCCGCGCGTCCCGACACGATCATCCGCCCCGGCGACACGCTCGAGGTGGCGGAGCGTTACTTCTGATGGATCAGATCGCCGGCCCGACGTCACGCCTGCCGCGCCGGCGCACCGCTCTGCGCGCGGTCCCGCCCTCCGTGAGGTATCTCCAGGAGGCGCGGGCCATGCGCGCGACGGCCCCGCCCGAGCCCGAGGGCCTCGCCGAGACACTGCGCAAGCTATGGCGGCACCGACGCCTGATCCTCGCCTCGACCGTGCTGCTGGGCGGCCTCGCCGCCTTCGCGGCCTGGTCGATGCCGAGCTACTACGTCTCCGAGGCGAGGGTGCTGGTCGGCATCCAGGGGCCGCGCGTGCTCAACGTCGAGGCTGTCCTGGCCGACGTCAGCCCCGATGCCGAGCGCGTGCAGAACGAGGGCTTCATCCTGCAGTCGCGCGCGCTCGCGCTGCAGGTGCTCGATCAGCTCAAGTTGCGCGACGATCCCGAGTTCAATCCGGCGCTGCGCAAGCCGTCGCTGTGGTCGCGCATCACGGATGTCCGCGGCTGGCTGCCCGACCCGGTCAGGGGGTGGCTGGAGCGGCCCGCCCTCGCCAAGGGCCGAACGGTCGCCGCCGAGGTGCCGGATGCGTCCGCCGCCGACAACCTCTTGATCGACATCCTGCTGTCGCGCATCGACGTCTCTACGCTCGGCCGCTCGCATGTGCTGAGCGTCAAGGCCGAATCGCAGCGGCCGCAGACCGCGTCGGCCATGGCCAACGCCTTCGCCGAGCGCTACCTGGACTACCAGCGCCGCGACAAGGTCGCCTCGATGGATCGCGTCGACAAGTTCCTGATGGGGCGCATCGCCGAGCTGCGCGAGCAGGTGAAGAAGTCGGACCAGGCCGTCGAGGATTACCGGCGCGCCAACGACCTCTACAAGAGCACCGGCAGCGGCGTCACGGCCCAGCAGCTCAACGAGCTCAATACGCAGCTCCTCGCCGCGCAGACCGCCAAGGCCGAGGCCGACGCCAGGCTCGCCGAGGCCCAGGAGATGCGCAAGGGTGGGCTCAACAGCGAGAGCGTGCCCGACGTGCTCCGCTCGCCCCTGATCGCGGCCCTGAAGACGCAGCAAGCCGACGCCGAGCGCCGCGCCGCCGAGATGTCCGGCACGCTCGGTGCGCGCCATCCCTCGATGGCCAGCGCCCGCGCCGAGGTCGGCAACATCCAAAGCAAGGTGAATGCCGAGGTCACCAAGGTCGTCGACAGCCTGGCGCGCGAGGCACGGACCGCGACGGCCCGCTACGACGCGCTCACCAAAAACTTCGAGCAGCTCAAGCAGAAGATGGGCACGGTCAACGACAAGTCGATCCAGCTCGAGGCGCTGGAGCGCGACGCCACGGTAAATCGCAACCTTCTCGAGACGATGCTGGTCCGCGCCAAGCAAACCATGGGCAGCGAGGCGATCCTCGATGCCAACGCCAAGCTGGTTTCCGCCGCCGCGCCGGCACAGGCGCCGAGCTATCCGCCCAAGGGCCTGATCGCGCTGCTGGGGATCGCCGGCGGCCTGATGGTGGGCTCGGCCATCGCGCTGATGCGCGAGAGCAGCGACCAGACCTTTCGGCGCGCCGACCAGATCGAGACCATGACCGGCCTGCCGGTGATCGCGATGGTGCCGCAGATCGGCGGCCGTACGCCGCCTGCCATGCAGGTGCTTCGCCAGCCCACCTCGGCCTACAGCGAGGCGTTGCGCCGGCTGCAGATCGGCGTCGAGCTGTCGGAGGCGGCCGAATCGCCGCGCACCATCATGTTCAGCTCGGCCACACCCTCGGAGGGCAAGTCGGTGATGGCGGCCTCGCTCGGCCGGCTTCTCGCCAGCAACGGCAAGCGCGTGCTGCTGATCGACTGCGACTGGCGCAGCCCGAGGCTTCACCAGATCTTCCACTGCGACAATCGCGGCGGGCTGGTCAGCCTGCTGACCGAGAAGCCGTCGAACCTCGACGAGGTCATCCATCACGACTCCCTGTCCGGCCTCGACATCATGCCGGCCGGTCCATGGAACCCGCGTTCGGCACACCTGCTCAGCTCGGAACGCATGCGCAGCCTGATCGACGCGGTCGCCTCGCACTACGAGTTCGTGCTGCTCGACACGCCACCGGCGCTGGTGACGGCCGACGTGCTGGCACTGTCGCGCTTCGTCGAGAAGGTCGTGTTCGTCGTCCGCTGGGGCCACACCCGCCAGGACAATGCGATGGAGGCGCTGCGGCAGATCATCGACGCCCAGGGCGACGTGGCGGGCGTCGTGATGTCGCGCGTGGTCGCCAAGCAATATCGCCAGTACGGTCGCCTCGACCCCTTCTACGCCGAGCCGCGGCCGAGCCGGGCGCACTTCGGATGACCGCCCTGGCGCCGGGCCGCGACGTCCTCTTCGTGTCGCGCTATTTCTGGCCGGAACTGATCGGGTCGGCGCCCTTCAGCACCGACATCGCCGACTGGCTGATCCGGCATGGCAGACCGACCACCGTGGTGAGCGGGCTGCCGCACTATCCCGAGACCGAGGTCTTCCCCGCCTATCGCGACGGCGGCAGCCGCCGCGAGACTGTGGGCGGCGCGGTCGTCGAGCGGCTAGCGGTCGGCGCGCCGCGCGGGGGCGGCGCAAGGGCACGCATCGGCAACGAGGCGGCCTTCCTGCTGCAGGGCCTCGCCGCCCTCGCCCGCGGCCGCGTCGCGCGCCACGGCCTGGTGCTGGCCCTCTGTCCCTCGATCCTCTCCGTGGCGCTGGGCGTCGCGGCGCGGCGCCCGGGCGGCGTCTGCGTCGCCATCGTCCACGACATCCAGTCGGGCCTCGCCGAGAAACTCGGCATGGTGGGCGGCGGCAGCTTCGCACGCCTGATGCGCGCCTGCGAACGGGCGGTGCTGAACCGCACCGACCTCGTGATCGTCCTGTCCGCCGAGATGAAGGAGCAGCTCCGCCACATCGGCGTCGTCTCGCCGATCGAGGTCGTCCCGCTGTGGGTCGACACCGACCAGATCAGGCCCGTCGAGCCGGTCGAGCGTCCATCGGTGCGCGTGCTCTACAGCGGCAATCTCGGTCGCAAGCAGGGCCTGGGCCAGGTCGTCGATCTCGCCCAGGAGCTCGCCGCGAGGCGCCCCGAGATCGAGATCGTCGTGCGCGGCAGAGGCAGCCAGGGCGGCGAGCTCGCTCAGGAGATCGCGCGGCGCGGGCTGGCCAACGTGCGCCTCGCCGAGCTGCAGCCCAACGAGGCGCTGGCCACGGCGCTCTGCCAGGGCGACATCCATCTCGTGCCGCAGAATCCCGAAGCTGCGGCCTTTGCCGTCCCCTCCAAGATCTTCAACATCATGGCGGTCGGCCGGCCGTTCGTCGCCACTGCGCTGGCGGGGACCGTCCTCTGGCAGCTACAGCACGAGAGCGGTGCGTTCCTCTGCGTGCCGCCCGACGAACCGCCGGCCTTCGCCGACGCCGTGCTGAGACTGGCGGACGACCAGCGGCTGCGCCTGGAGCTCGGGCGTCGCGGACGCGACTTCGTCGAACGCAACTACTCCAAGCCACGCATCCTGGGCGGCCTGCTCGACCGTCTCGACGCCCTTGCCGCCGCACGGTGAGCGCCAGGGTGAGTGCATGACGCGCCGCGTGCTGGTGTTCGAGCCCGACGCCGAGGGCCACTCGCAGGAGTGGTTGCACCACCTCATCGAGTTCGCCGCCGCCGATCGCACCCGTCCGGCGATCTCGATCGCCGCGCCGCCTTCGATCTGCCGCGCGCTTGCGCTGGCCTGCCCCGCCGAGATCCTGGGCCGGGTCGAGTTGCGCCCGCTCTCGGAGCGGGAACTCGGCTGGTGCACCGACCGCCGGCTGTCGGTCGCCGCCTTCGCGCGCTGGTGGACCATGCGCCGGCATCTGCGGGACAGCGGCGCGGACCGGGGATTCTTCCTGTCGATCGACCTGCTGGCCCTGCCGCTCGCGCTGGGCCTCGGCGCCGGCGGCCGGAGCCTTTCGGGCATCCTCTTCCGGCCGTCCGTCCACTACGGCAGCTTCGGCAGCCACCATCGGGGCCTCGGCGAGCGCCTGCGCGACCTGCGCAAGGCGATCCTGTACCGCCTGATGCTGCGCAATCCCGCGCTCGGCCGCGTGCTGTCCCTCGATCCGTTCTTCCCGGCACACGCCGCAGCCTATGCCAACGGCCACAAGGTCGAGCCGCTGCCCGATCCCGCGCATCCGGCGGTCGCCGCGGCCGCCGGAAACGACAACGGCATGCTGCCGCGGGATCGCATCGGCTTCCTGCTGTTCGGCTACCTCACCGAGCGCAAGGGTCCGCTGGTCGTGCTCGATGCACTGGAACGCCTGCCGCCCCTCGTGGCGGGCCGCGTCGCGGTCCTGATGGCCGGCCGCGTCGAACCAGCGCTGCGAGTGCGCATCGAGGAGCGCCAGCGGCGGCTTGCATCGCTCCGGCCCGAACTGTGGTTGGCGGTCGACGATCGCCGCCTCGGCGACCAGGAGCTCGAAGGCCTCGTCAGGCGCAGCGACGTCGTGCTGGCACCGTACCAGCGCTTCGTCGGCTCGAGCGGCGTGCTGCTCTGGGCGGCCCGCGCCGGCCGACCGGTGCTGGCGCAGCAGTACGGTCTCGTCGGCCACCTGACGCGCGAGCATCGTCTCGGCCTCGCCGTCGATTCTTCCGATCCCGCCGCGGTCGCCGCCGCGATCACACAAATGGCACAGCTCGGCCCGTCGACGTTCATCGATCTCGCTTCGGCCACGGCGTTCGCCGCCTCGCAGACGCCGCAGCGCTTCGCTGCATCGGTGCTCGCGGCCTGACGGCCGCGCGATCCCCAGTTGGTCACAACACCTGCGCCGGATGGCGTGGACAATCGACCCATATCGTCGAGACCCGCCGCACGGAGCCTCAGATGAATTCTCGCAGCAAACCAGTGTCCACCGCGATATCGATCGTGCACGACGGCCCGGCTTCGCCGCCCGTCGTCGACACCGGCGGGCGCACGATTTCCGAAGCGATCGTGACCCGCATCGTCGCCGCCTGCGACGGCATCGCGATCCTGGTCGCCGGGCTGCTCGCCCTGCATTGGGAGAGCCTGTCCATCAACTGGCGCCTGGAAGGACTCGTCGTGCTGCTCGGCACCGTGCTCGGCGTCAACTTCCTGCATCTCGCCGGCGCCCACCGCTTCGCCCAGTTCGCCCATCTCGACAGCGCACTCTTCCGGGCGCTGTTCGGCTGGCTGTGCACCCTGGCGACCCTGTTCGTCGCCGCTCTGTTCGTCGAGCCGATCACCGCGGCCGACGGGTCGTGGATCGCCGCCTGGTTCGCCGGCGGCGTGGCGCTGCTGACGGCGAGCCGCTTCGCGCTCAACCGCCGCATGCGCCGCTGGGCCGGCGAGGGCCGGCTCGGCGAGCGCATCGCCGTGGTCGGCGCCGGCCCCCTGGCACAGCGCCTGCTGCGCGACATCAACGGCCAGACCGGCACGCCGCTCCGGATCGTCGGCGTCTACGATGATGAGGCCGCATCCCTTCCGCGACGCTGCATGGGCCACGATATCCGCGGCTCGGTCGACGATCTCGTCGCCGAGGTGCGCCGGCACGGCGTCGACTCGGTGATCGTGGCGCTGCCGCTCGGCGCCGACCACCAGCTCGTCGAGACGCTGAACAAGCTCAGCCTCGTGCCCGTCGACGTGCGGCTCTGCCCCGACTCGTTCGGCCTGCGGCTGGGACAGGTTTCGGTCAGCCACATCGCCGGCCACACCTTCCTGAACGCCATCGAACGGCCGCTGCGCGACTGGCGCTGGATCGCCAAGGAGGTCGAGGACCGGCTGGTCGCCGCCGGCATCCTGGCGATGATCTCGCCGCTGCTGCTGGCGATCGCCATCGCCATCAAGCTCGACAGCCGCGGTCCGGTGTTCTTCCGCCAGAAGCGCTACGGGTTCAACAACCAGCTCATCGAGGTGTGGAAGTTCCGCACCATGTTCCACGACCGTACCGACGCCAATGCCGAGCAGCTCACGCAGCGCAACGATCCGCGCATCACCCGGCTCGGCGCCTTCCTGCGGCGGACCAGCCTCGACGAGCTGCCGCAGTTCCTGAACGTGCTGCGCGGTGACATGAGCGTGGTCGGCCCGCGTCCGCACGCGACCGCCGCCAAGGCCGGCACCCTGCTCTACCAGGAAGCCGTGAAGTACTACGACGCACGACACCGCATGAAGCCGGGCATAACGGGCTGGGCCCAGATCAACGGCTGGCGCGGTGAGACTGATACCGTCGAGCAAATACGGAAGCGTGTCGAGCATGACCTCTACTACATCGAGCATTGGTCGGTCGCCTTCGACCTCCAGATCATCCTCCGTACCGCGTTGGGCGGCTTCACCGGCCGCAACGCCTTCTGAGGACGGCTTCGACAGTCCGCCGCGCTGCCTCTGGCTGACGCTGGCGGACCCGGAGCCGCGCCACAACGGGCAGTTCGTCTATTCCGGCGGGCTGATCGACGCGATGCGCTGGGCCGGCAGCGATGTCGAGGTGCTGGGATTGCGGCGCGCCGAATCGCACAGGTCCAACGGCTGGCGCGACGAACGTGTCGTATGGTGGCTGCCCGACGATGCGCCGCACTCGCACTGGGGCAGCCTCGCCTCCTCCTTGCCGCACACGGCCTATCGCTGCCGGACCTCCGGCATGCGCCGCACCCTCGACCGGCTGCTCGAGCACGGCGACTGGAACGGGATCGTGTTCGACGGCATCTCCGTGGGCTGGGCGCTGCCGCGCGTCCTCGAGCACTATGCCGGGCAGCCCGACCGACCGCGGCTCATCTACGTCTCGCATAATCACGAGGAGAGCCTGCGCGCGCAGATCGCCGAGAGCCAGCCGCTGTTCCTGAAGCGCCAGGCGGTGCGGCTCGACGCCATGAAGGTCTCTTGGCTGGAGCGCGACATGGTCGATTCCGTCGACTTCGTGACCGCGATCACGCCCGAGGACCTCTCGCTCTACCGCCGGCGCCGCTGCGACAAGCCGATGGGCGTGCTGACGCCGGGCTATTGCGGCCGCCGCGTCGAGCACCGCCGGCTCACCTCGGCCCTGCCGCGCCGCGCCGTGATCGTCGGCAGCTTCGACTGGATCGCCAAGCGCATGAACCTGGCGGAGTTCGTCGAGATCGCCGATCCGCTGTTCGCCGCGGCCAACGCCGAGCTGCAGGCCGTCGGCAGCGCCGACAAGGCGTTCCTGGCCCAGCTCCGCCTCAAGGCGCAGGCCACCGAGTTCACCGGCACGGTGCCGGAGATCGAGCCGTTCCTCGACGAGGCGCGCATCGCGATCGTGCCGGAGCGCAACGGCGGCGGCTTCAAGCTCAAGGTGCTGGAGTACATCTTCAATCGCGTGCCGGTGTTCGCGCTCGAGGGTTCGTTCGCGGGCGTGCCGCTGCGCCACAACGACAGCGTCATGCTGTTCCCCAACCATGCCGCACTGGCCGAGGGCGTGCTCAGGGCGATCGACGATGTCGAGCTGCTGAACCGGCTTCAGGAGCGGGCTTTCGACGCCTGCCGCGACCAGTTCGACTGGTCGAGCCGCGGTCGCCAGATCCTGTCGGCCATCGTCGAGCCATGATCGCGGGCGCTGCCGCCGAAACCGGGATCGTCGGCCGGCGGCTCGACATCTTCGACCAGTCGCTGATCGCGCTGTTTCTGATCGGCCTCTATCTCGGCGTTTCGCTGCAGATCACCTCCAAGATCCCGCTGACCTGCGCACCGTCGGGCGCGGCCGGGTTGATCCTGCTGTGGCGCCGGCGTAACGACATCGAGCCGCGGCACCTCGCCGGCCTGCTGGGCGTGCTGGCCCTCTACCTGGCGTCGATCGTCATGGCGAGCGACCTCGCCTTCCTCGGCAAGCGCTTCACGGGATTCCTGCAGCTCGCCTACGGCTTCGTCATCTCCTATGGCCTGTTCCTGACCGTGATCCACGGAGAACGCCGCCAGATCGCCCGCATCCTGCTCGCCTTCTGCCTGGCCATCATCGCGGGCTGCGTGCTCGAGAGCCACACCTCGCTGCGCGCGATCAGCGATGCGGTGCGCGACAGGATCTACGATTCGAGCGTGGTCTACGACGCCGACCTGCGCGACCAGCTCCTCTACGGGCGCATCCGGCCCAAGCTCTTCACCTCCGAGCCCTCGGCCGTGACCTTCGCCTACACCCACTACTGCTCGGCCTGGCTCGTAATCAGCCCCTGGCGATGGAAGCTGCCGGTCTATCTCGGCCTGATCGGGCTTGCCCTGGTCGTGCTGCCCGGTCCCACCCTGGTGCTGATGCTGCTGCTCACCATCCCCTATGTGATCTTCCTGTCAGGCAGACACGGCCGCCGCTCGCCGACGCGGCTGTTCGGCGCCGTCGCGCTTTCCCTGCTGCTCATCGGATTGACGGTGGCGGTCGGACAGACGCTGTTCGCCGCCCGTCTCGCCGAGCTCGCCCGCGGCGAGGATGCGAGCTTCTTCTACCGCTTCACCGGTCCCATGCTCGTGGCCTTCGACGTGTTCCGCCACTACCCGTGGGCCGGTGCCGGGCTGACCGGCGAGATGTTCATCGCCGACAACGTGATGAACGTCTACATGAACTCGCCGTCGTTCCAGGCCGCCTGGCGCATCAGCCGCATCGGCGACGTGCTGACCAACTACTTCTGGCTCCACTGGATCTACCTCGGCGTGGTCGGCGGCGTCCTCATGTTCGTGGCGATCTCGGTCTGGCTCCGCATGCTGGGCGTGCCGAGCATACTCTACTGCTGGGCGGTCTGGCTGATCCTCGGCCAGGCGTCGGGATCCTATGTCGGCCCCAAGACCTGGGCGGTGCTGCTGTTCGCCGCCGCCGCCTCGATCCTGACCACGCGCACCATGCAGCAACCCGCCGCCGCTCCGGTCGGCTGGCGGCCCGTCTATCCGAGGTTCGCGACATGACCCCGACCGACATGAGACGCCGCGCCCTGGTGGGCGTAGGCGCCGGCCTGACCCTGGCCGGCCTGCCGGCGGCGGCCCAGGAACGGCCGGCACCGCCGAGGCAGATGCTGTCAGCCGCCGCCTTCGGTGCGCGCGGCGACGGCAAGGCCGACGACACCGCGGCGTTGCAGTCCGCGATCGACGCCGC
>CAYRBQ010000032.1:0-15652 GCA_964422305.1 uncultured Reyranella sp.
AGCGGCGCCAACATCGTCGACGCCAAGATCTTCACCCTGGCCAACGGCATGGCGCTCGACACGTTCTGGATCCAGGACCTCGAGGGCAAGCCCTTCGACGGGCCGCAGCGGCTGGCGCGGCTCGCCGCGCGGGTCGAGCTGGCGCTCTCCAACCGGCTCGACATCCAGCGCGAGCTCGACAGCCAGCGCGCCTCGTGGCCCAAGCGGGACCGGGTGTTCACGGTCGAGCCGCGCGTGCTGATCGACAACAACGCGTCGGACACGTTCACGGTGATCGAGGTCAACGGCCGCGACCGGCCGGGCTTCCTGCATGTCGTCACGCGCGCGCTGACGCGCCTCAACCTGCAGATCGCGACCGCACACATCACCACCTACGGCGAGCGCGCGGTCGACGTGTTCTACGTCAAGGACCTGTTCGGCCTGAAGGTCCTGAACCAGGACAAGCTGAAGCAGGTCGCCGCCGCGGTCGAGAGGTCGATCCGCGACTTCGACGCCCGCTTCGATCCCGTGGCGAAGGCTGCGGAATAGTCGGCGAAAGGGAGAGCCCGCATGCGCATCATCGGCCTTCTATGCCTCATGTTCGCGCTTCTGCAGCCGGCGAACGCGCAGACCCTGAATCACCCTGCGGAAAACCAGGTCCCGGTGGCCGTGGTCAAGATCAACCGCACCGCCGCCTCCACCGACGTCACGCTGCAGGCCAAGGCGCCGCTGGCAAAGGTCTGCTGGACCTCCGCCGGTGCGGACAGCCCCTATCTGCTCGCCGATGGCCGGCGCTACCGCCTCTTGAGCGGCACCAACATCACCACCTGCCCCGAGCAGCGCGGCTACGCCCAGGGCGAGACGATGACCCTGCGGTTCGAGCCGCTGCCGGCGCAAACGCGTACGGTCTCGCTCGTCGAGGGCAAGGGCGGCGAGAACCAGATGGTCGATCCCGCGTCACAGCCCGGGATTCGCTACTGGAACTTCCTGCGCATCAACCTGAACTGACCCTGCGGACGGCAGGGCCCGTCACTCCGGCTTGAAGCCGGCTTCCTTCAGCAGTGCGGTGTTCGTCGCGACCTCTTCCTTGATGAAGGCCGTGAACGCCGCGGGCCCGCGTGCCGTCGGCACGATGCCGAGCGAAGTGGTCTTGTCGATGAAGGCCTTGTCCTTCGAGACCTCGGCCATTCCCGCCGCCAGCTTCGCGACGATCGGGTCGGGCGTGTCCTTGGGCGCCCAGGCGCCGTACCAGGAGCTGAGGTTGAAGTCCTTCAAGCCGACCTCGGCGCTGGTCGGCACGTTGGGCGCGAGCGGCGTGCGCTCCCGGGAGGTGACGAACATGCCTTTGGCGCGCCCCGAGGTGGCGAGCGGCAGCAGCGCCGTCCAGGGATCCATGAAGAACTGGACGGTACCCGCCATCAGGTCGGTGTTGGCCGGCGCCGTGCCCTTGTAGAGGATGGTGTCGAGCGGCAGGCCGATGCGCTTGATCCAGGCGAGCGTGGCGATGTGGCCGGCCGAGCCGCCGGAGGAGATGGCGACGAAGAATTTCTTCGGTTCCTTGGCGACCGCGGCCATGGTTGCCGCATAGTCGTTGCCCGGCACGTTGTTGTTGGCCAGCAGCACCAGCGGCGCTTCCCCCGCCTGGGCGATCGGCCGGAAATCGGTCACCGGATCGTAGGGGCAGGACGGCACGACGGTCTTGCCGAGCACGAACAGGCTCGCGTTGAACAGCAGCGTGTAGCCGTCGGGATCGGCACGGCGCACCGTGTCCGAGCCGATGGTGCCGGAAGCGCCGCCGACATTCTGGACGACGATCTGCTGGCCGAGCTTCTCGGACAGGTACTGCGCCGTGATGCGGCCCAGCCCGTCGGTGCCGCCGCCCGGCGGGTAGGGCACGATCATCTTCAGCGGCTTGTTGGGGAAGTCTGCCTGGCCCAGCGCCGGAGCGGCAAGGAGCGAGGCGCCGGCGGCGCCGAGAACTGTTCTACGACGGAGCTTCATGAAGGGAGTCTCACGGTTGGACTGACACTGAAGATGCACAGGCCGTGCCACGGGCGGTTTCGCAGATGGTTCGCGAGACCTTGCGTTCCTTGACCTCTCCGCACGGCACGCCGAGCGCGCGCGATGTATCGAGGTGCTGCTTCAACGTCGCGGTCGCGCCGGGCACGATCGGCGCGGGCGCGCCTTCGCGGTAGGCCGACTTGAGCTCGACTGTGCGCTCGCGGCCGTTGCGTAGCGCCAGGACGACATCGACCTGCAGATAGCCGATCGTCTCGCCGGACCTGTTCTCGACCACCAGGCTCGGCACGCAGTTGCCGTAGACGTTGGCATCGCTGCCGCGCGTCACGTCGATCCCGTTCGCGGCGATCGCCGCCGTTCCCGCCATCACAAGAACCAATGCAACAAAGGCTGCCTTCATGGTCGCCTCCCCAGGCTGTTTCGGGCCTTCACTGGCTCGTTTGCAGTCGCTGCTCGCGGCGCGTCGCCAGCATCTGCAGGATCGCCGCCGCCGTCTCCTCGATCGATCGGCGCGTGACATCGATGGTCGCCCACTTGCGACGGGCGTAGAGGCGGCGGGCGTTCTGGATCTCGCTCTGCACGCGCTCCATGTCGGTATATTCGGATTCCGTGTCCTGCTGCAGCAGGCGGAGGCGATTGACGCGGATCTGCACCAGGCGCTCGGGATCGGTGATCAGGCCGACGACCAGCGGGCGCCTGGCCTCTTCCAGTTCCGTCGGCGGGGGTACTGCCGGCACCAGCGGTACGTTGGCGGCCCGCACGCCGCGGTTGGCGAGATAGACGCAGGTCGGGGTCTTGGAGGTGCGCGACGGACCGACCAGGATGACGTCGGCATCCTCGAGATCATGCGTCGACTGGCCGTCATCATGAGCCAGCGTATAGTGCATGGCGTCGATGCGGTCGAAATAGCCTTCGTCGAGCTGATGCTGTCGGCCCGGCCACTGCTCGCTCTTGGAATGGAAATGGACGGCGAGCACGCTCATCGCCTGGTCGAGCACACCGACACAGGGAAGCTGGAGGCGGCGGCAATGGTCGCGCACGATGTCGCGCAGCTCGGGATCGACCAGCGTATAGAGAACGGGACCGCGGTCGCGCACGACCGCCTGCATCACCTTCTCCATCTGTCCAGCCGTGCGGACCAGCGACCAGACATGCTCCTGAACGAAGATACCCTCGTACTGGACGAGACAGGCACGGGCCACGCTCGACACAGTCTCGCCGGTCGAGTCGGACACGAGGTGGACGTGAAAGTTGCGGTTGGCCACGCCCGGTTTTACCCCACAGTGTGCCGGGGAGAAACGCGGGATTGCCGCCGGGAAGACGGGGACAGCCCGCCAGCCACTTCCAGAGGCCTCAAATCGGAACCCGACTCGCCCGGGCGGTCCCTGGACTCATCCCTTGCGGACAGGTCGGTGGGAATGGTCTGCGAATCGGGAATCCGTCGGTGGAATCGAGTGAAATCGCGGGTGGCCGGTCCACAGGCGCTTGGGGAACGACGGCCAATAAGGCGCATCCCCACGTGCCACAGCACCTACTACTGCTACTACCTATTATGAATAGAGTAAGAGAAAGGCATGAGGAAAAGCGTTTGAGCAGCGGGAAGTTCCTGGAGACGCTCGCCGGGAAGCGCCATCCGACGCCGCCAGTGTGGCTGATGCGTCAGGCCGGACGTTATCTGCCGGAGTATCGTGCCGTCCGCGCGACGACGAAGTCGTTCCTCGAGTTCTGCTACACGCCCGACAAGGCTGTCGAAGTAACCCTTCAGCCCATCCGGCGATTCGGCCTCGACGCCGCGATCATCTTCTCCGACATCCTCGTGGTGCCCGATGCCCTCGGCCAGAAGGTCTGGTTCGAGGAGGGCGAGGGCCCGAAGCTCGAGGCGCTGACCGATCCCTCGCAGTTCGGCAAGCTCTCCCGCGCCCGGCTGCCTGAGTTCCTGGCGCCGGTCTATGAAGCCATCAGGCGAACCCGCGCCGAGCTCCCGAAGGAGACGGCGCTGCTGGGCTTTGCCGGCGCGCCCTTCACACTCGCCTGCTACATGATCGAGGGCAGTGGCAGCCGCGAGTTCGCCAAGGTCAAGAAGTGGGCCTACGCGCATCCCGAGTCGTTCGGACTGCTGATCGATCTTCTGATCGAGGCCGTGGTCGATCACCTGAGCAACCAGGTCGAGGCCGGCGTCGATGGTGTGCAGCTCTTCGATTCCTGGGCAGGCGTCCTGCCGGAAGAGCAGCTCTTTCACTGGTCGCTCGATCCGATGGTGCGGATCGCCAAGGGATTGAGGGAACGCCATCCGGAGATCCCGATCATCGCCTTCCCGCGTGCCGTCGGTCCAGCCGCGCTTATGTACCGCCAACCGCACACCTTCTCGGCGCTGTCGATCGATACCGGGATCGGCGCACATTGGGCCGCGAAGGAGTTGCAGCCGCATATCTGCGTGCAGGGCAATCTCGATCCGATCATGCTGATGACGGGGGGCGCGGCAATGGAACGCGAAGCCACGCGCATCCTCGACAAGCTCGGCCACGGCTCGTTCGTGTTCAACCTCGGCCACGGCGTCGTACCGCAGACGCCACCCGACAATGTCGCGCGCCTGGTCGAGATCGTGCGCAACTGGAAGCCCGGTACGCCGTGAAGGTCGCGATCATCCTGTTCAATCTCGGCGGACCGGATTCGCCCGAGGCTGTGCAGCCGTTCCTGCGCAATCTTTTCAGAGATCCCGCCATCATCCGCCTGCCGTCGTTCATTCGAAAGCCGCTGGCGAGCTTCATCGCACGCCGTCGCACGCCCAAGGCGCAGGGCATCTACGCGCAGATCGGTGGCGCGTCGCCGATCCTCGGCCAGACCGAGGCACAGGCGCGCGCGCTCGAGGCGGCGTTGGGACCGGACCACGATTGGCGCGGCTATGTCTGCATGCGTTACTGGCATCCGATGACCGAGGCCGTCGTGAAGTCGGTCAAGCGCTTCGCGCCGGACCGCATCGTGCTGCTGCCGCTCTATCCGCAGTTCTCGACCACCACCACGGCCTCGTCATTCAAGGCCTGGCACGAGGCCTCGTCGTTCAAGGTGCCGACCAAGGTCATCGGGTCCTATCCGACGGAGCCCGGCTTCATCGCAGCTTCCGTCGATCTGCTGAAGCAGGGATTGGCCGAAGCGGGCGACGGGCCCAAGCGCGTGCTGTTCTCCGCGCACGGCCTGCCGGAGCGCGTGATCAAGGCAGGCGATCCTTACCAGACGCAAGTCGAGCAAACGGCGAAAGCAATTGCCGACGCGATCGGCGGCCTGGACTGGTCGGTCTGCTACCAGAGCCGCGTCGGTCCGCTGAAGTGGATCGGCCCCTCTACCGACCAGGAGATCGAGCGTGCCGGAGCGGACAAGGTCGGCGTCGTGCTCTACCCACTCTCCTTCGTGTCGGAGCACTCGGAGACACTGGTCGAGCTCGACATCGAATACCGGCATCTCGCGGAGAAGGCCGGCGTGGCGTGTTACGTCCGTGTTCCCACTGTCGGCACACATCCCAAGTTCATCGCAGGTCTCGCAACGCTCGTCCGTTCGGTGATGTGATGCTCTACGAGATCCTGAAGGCGCTGCACATCATCGCCGTCATCGCTTGGATGGCGGGCCTGCTCTACCTGCCGCGCCTCTTCGTCTATCACGCCGACGCAGCCGTCGGCTCGTCGCAAAGCGAAACCTTCAAGGTCATGGAACGCCGGCTGGTCTACGCGATCATGGAGCCGGCGCAAGGTGCGGTGTGGGTCTTCGGCCTGCTGCTCGCCTGGCGCGGCGACTGGTGGGCGTCCGGCTGGTTCCTTGCGAAGGTCGCGCTGGTGCTGGCGATGACCGGCGTCCATCACATGTTCGGCCGTTGGCGCAAGACGTTCGCGGCCGACAAGAACACCAGGTCCGCGCGCTTCTACCGGATCTGGAACGAGGTACCGACGGTGCTGATGATCGGCATCGTCTTCCTGGTCGTCCTCAAGCCGTTCTGACCAGGAGTTCGCCGGGCCAGATCTTCCGTTCGACGAGGTCGCCGACGATGGCTGTGATCGTCTCGCCGGCAAAGCGCGCGAGGCGCGACACCGACCGGTCCGATGGATAGGCCAGCACCAGCCGCCGCACCGGCGCCGGATCGATCAACGGCGCTGCCGCGAGCTGGCCGTTCGCGATGTCGTCGTAGATCGGCGACAGCGGCAGGACCGTCCAGCCATGGCCGTGCCGCACCAGATCCTTGAGCGTAGCGTAGGAGTCGGTCTCGACCGCGATGTCGAGCGATATGCCAGCCTCCACGGCGCATTTCTCGACGATGGTGCGCAGGCCGTGCCGCGTGCTTGGCAACAGCAGGCGCCTGCCGTCGAGTGCTTTGAAGGGGACAGCGCGGTCTCCCGAAAAGCCGGAGCCCGGGCCGATGAGGAAGAGCTTCTCGAGCAGCAGCGGCTGCGAGCGCAGCGACCGCGCGGTGTGCGGATCGTAGAGGATCGAGAGGTCGATCTCGCCGCGATGCAGCCCGTCCAGCAGGTGGCCGGTGTAGGCGCCGACCAGGCGCAGCTCGACTTGCGGATGCGCGGTCCGGAAGGCGGCGACGAGCGGCACGGAGATGATGTCGGCGACGGTGGGCGGAAAGCCGATGCCGATCCGGCCGCGCAACGGCGCATCGATGTCGGAGGCGGCAGTACGAATCTCCTCGAGATCGGCAATGACCCGGATCGCCCGATCGAGGATCTCGCGCCCCTTCTCGGTGAGGATCATGCCCCTTCCGTGCCGCGCGAACAGGCGCACGCCCAGCTCCTCCTCGAGCAGGCGGACCTGCCGGCTGAGGGCAGGCTGGGCGATGCCCAGCCGGTCGGCCGCCTTGCTCAGGCTGCCGAGCTCGGCCACATGGATCAGGGTGCGAAGCTGGGCGAATTCCATCTAGCTATACAATACAGGTATAGCTGGTCACGCTTAAGGGTCTTCGAAGTGAATAGCTCGGGCCGCTAGTATTCGCCCGCCAATTCACCGTTCGACGGGAGCGAAATGAGCGCGACAGCAACGCCAGCCACCACACCAGATTGGCGCGACCAGATTTTCGAGGTCCTTCAGGACCATGACGTGAAGCAGGTCTATCACGTGCCCGACGCCGGCCACGGCCGGCTGATCGAGGCCTGCCAGAAGTCGAACTCGATTCGCACCTTGGCGCTCACGACCGAGGAGGAGGGCATCCCGCTCGCGGCGGGTGCATGGCTCGGCGGTCAGCGTTCGGTGCTGCTGATGCAGAGCTCGGGTGTCGGCAACACCATCAACTTGCTGGGGCTCACCAAGACGCTGCGCTTCCCCTTCCTGACGCTGATCACGATGCGCGGCGAGCCGGGCGAGTTCAATTCGTGGCAGTACCCGATGGGCCAAGGCACGCCCAAGGTACTGGAAGCGATGGGCGCGCTTGTCATGTCGGTCGACAAGGCGGAGGAGGTGAAGACCACCGTCGATCACGCCGCGCGTTCGGCCTTCAATGGCGGCCAGGCGGTTGCCGTGCTGCTCCGCCAGAAGCTGATCGGCATCAAGACGTTTGGCAAAAAGTAGGGGGCGGAAAGAAGTAACATGAGCAAGCCCACCCTTCAGCGTCGCCCGCTGGTGAAGAAGATTCTCGCCGGCGCGGACGATAATCTCCTGGTCATCGCGGGCCTCGGCTCGTCCAACTGGGACATCACCGAGGCGGGTGACCGTCCGCTCAACATGCCTCTGTGGGGCGCGATGGGCGGCACCGTGCCGATGGGGCTCGGCCTTGCGCTGGCGCAACCGACCAAGCGCGTGCTGGTGATCACCGGCGACGCCGACCTGATGATGGTCGTGAGCGCGCTGGCCACGGTCGCCGCGCAAGCCCCCGACAATCTCGCGATCTGCGTTCTCGACAACGAGAAGTTCGGTGAGACCGGCAACCAGGCGAGCCATACCAGCCCGCGCAACAACGGCCCGACCGATTCGGGCGCGGGCACCGATCTCGCGATGATCGCCAGGGGCTGCGGCATCGCTGACACCGGCACAGTGCGGGACGAAGCAGATGTCGCGCAGCTCGTGAAGGATCTGCGCACCAAAAAGGGCCCCGTCTTCCGGCTGGTGAAGGTGATGGTCGAGAAGCTAGAGTTCGTCATGCCGCCGCAGGACGGCGCGCATCTCAAGGACCGTTTCCGCCAGGCCCTGCTCGGGCACCCCTAAGAGGCTTCCATGACCGCCTACGCTCCCTTCCCGCTGATCGATCTCTCCGGCGGGCCGCGGGAGCGGGGCCGCATGCACGGCAAGGCCGCCGCGGACCGTCTGCGCCGCGGCGCCAAGATGTACGCCGAGTCGCTGCTGAAGAGCGGTGTCGACTGGAAGGAGCTCGAGCGCCGCGCCGAGGCGATGGTGCCGACGATCGACAAGTTCGATCCGACCTACACCGAGGAGATGCGCGGAATCGCCGAGGGCGCGGGCGAGCCCTTCGCCGCCGTCGTGCTGATGAACGCCCGCACCGAGATGGTGGTGGCCGCGCGCAAGCAACAGGCGGCCAAGCATTTCCCCGACGGCTGCACGGCCGCCCTCGCCTTGCCCGAGGCCAGCGCCGACGGCGTGTTGTTGCATGGCCAGAACTGGGACTGGCGCGCCGAATGCGCCGAGACAGGCGTTGTGCTTCGTATCCGCCGCGACGACGCGCCCGACATCCTGACCTTCACTGAAGCGGGCGGCCTCGCACGCTCCGGCCTCAACTCGGCCGGCATCGGCCTCACGGCCAACGCACTGGAATGCGACCGGGACTATCAGCGCGGCCCCGGCGTGCCGCTGCCCTTCATCCGGCGCAAGGTGCTGGAAGCCTCGCATCTTGCGCTCGCCGTCCAGACGATCGTGTCGACGCCCAAGCCGGGCTCCAACCACATGGCGGTGAGTCACTGCGATGGAGAGGCCTTCGGCTTCGAGTGCGCTCCCGACGACACGTTCTGGATCGCGCCCGACCGCGGCCTCTACGTCCACGCCAATCACTGGATCGCCGACTCGGCGCGCGCCAAGGTCAAGGACACCGGCCTCGCCGAGACACCGGACTCGATCTATCGCGACAAGCGCGTGCGCGACCAGCTCTCTCCGAAGCGCGGCAAGCTCACGCTCGAGGATTTCCGCCAGGCCTTCTTCGACGATTGGGGCACGCCGCACTCTGTGTGCCGCCCGCCGCGCCCGAACAATCGCGGCGTGATGACCGCAACCACGGCGATGATCCTGATGCGCCCGGCCGAGGGCCATCTCGAGGCCTGTCCGATGCCGGCGCTGAACCGCGAGTTCACGACCTACACGCTGACGCCTGATCGCATCGCGCAGAAGCAGGCGGCGGAGTAACTATCCCGGATACCAGGAGGCCTTGCGCTTCTCCTTGAAGCTCGCCAGGCCTTCGCGCGCCTCGTCTGTCTGGCGCGCCTGTGCGTGTTCCTCGATCAGTTCGCGCAGCTCGGCGTCGTCGATCAGGGCGCGGGCCGACGCCAGCGTGCGCAGCTTGGTCGCCGTCGTGGCGCGTGGGGCGTTCATCAGGATCGAGTCGACGATCCTCGCCCCCGCGGCGGCGAGGCCGCCGGTCGGACAGACCTCGTGGACGAGGCCGATGCGGTGCGCTTCGACGGCGCCGAAACGCTCGCCGGTCAGCGCGTAGCGGCGGACCTGGCGGGCGCCCACGGCTTGGCAGAGCTGCGGCAGGATGATGCCCGCCATCAGGCCCCAGCGCGTCTCGCTGATCGAGAAGATGGCGTCCTCGGAGGCCACGACGACGTCGCAGGCGGCGGCGATGCCGGTGCCGCCGCCGAAGCAGCCGCCCTGGATCAGCGCCAGGGTCGGCACGGGGCATGTGTCGAGGCGACGTACGGCTTCGGCCGTCAGTCGGCTCGCCTGTTCGTTCTCGGCCGCCGACTGAGCGGCGACGCCCAGGATCCAGGCGAGGTCGGCGCCGGCCTGGAAGTGCCGGCCGTTGCCGCGCAGCACGACCATCCGGAGGTCGGTCAGGCGGCCCAGCACATCCATCGCATCGTGCAGACCCTGGAGGAGATCGCCGTTGTAGGCGTTGTTCACCTTGGGACGGTTCAGCGTGACGGTGGCCACGCCTCGTGCATCGACTTCCCAGAGGACGGTGTCGTTCATCCCGCTCAGTCGGCTTTCAGGTAGCTGTCCTTGAGCGCAATCTTGCCGTCGCGCACCTCGTAGAGGTCGATGCCGTAACGGTCGAACGGCTTGCCGGCGTGATCGATGCCGGTGGCGCGGAACAGGCCGAATATCCTGCTGCCGGACCGATGGATGCTCGCCTCCGAATAGCGCACCTCGCGATGGGCGCGGCTCTTGTCGCCGAAGTAGGCGCGCAGATCGTCCTTGCCCTTGAGCACGCGCCCGCCGGGCGAGCCGCCGGCGTTCTGTCGCCATTCGAAGTCGTCGGTCACGCAGGCGGCGATCTCCTCGACATCGGCCTTGTTGAAGGCCTTGCCGAAGCGGCGGAACAGGTCGTCGATAGCGTCGGGCATCGGTTCCTCCTCGCGATCAGCTCTTGAGCAACGCGCCAAAGCTCGCCGAAATGTGGCGCTTCACCATGGCCTCGTCGATTGTCGCCATGTCGGCGCGCGCAGGCTCCGCGCCCGGCATCGTGATTTCGACCTCGCGCGCCGGCACGTCACCGCGATAGCGCAGCACGACGGCGTCCGGGGCGCCGGATCGATGGACCGTGAGCACGAGGGCCGGCGCGCCATCGGGCGAGGTCTCCTGGTCGGGCGAGAATTCGAGGGTCGAGATGTTGGCCTCGTGGCCGGCGTCGCGCAGCCTGTCCTGGGCGTCGTCGAGCCCCGGTCGGATCGTTTCCCGGCACTTCACCCAGAAGGCCTGCACGAAAAGATCGGTCTCGGCTCCCATTTCCCCTCCAATCGATGTTCGGAGGAGACTAGCACCTAAATTTCCCAAGGGGGCGGAGAGAACTTCTCGAGGATGAAATCGATGAAGGCCGTCACCTTCGGGGCGAGGTGACGGCGATGCGGGTAGACGGCGTGGATCGGGATGGGATCCTCGGCGCGGAAATCCTCCAGCAGGGACACCAGCTCGCCGCTCTTGACCGCGCTGGCAACCGTGAGGCGGGTCAGGCGCACGATGCCCAACCCCTGCAGCGCCATGCGCATCTGCGCCTCGCCTTCTGTGACGGCGACGCGGCCGCCGACCTCGATCTCGCGAATCTGGCCGTCGATGCGGAACGGCCAGCGATTCAGGTAGGAACGGTCGCGCGAGATGATGCAGTTGTGTCGCGTGAGATCGTCGGGCCGCTGCGGCGGACGACGACGCGCGAGATAGGACGGCGAGGCGCAGACCAGCCTTATGTCCTCGCCGATCTTGCGCGCCATGAAGCTGGTGTCGGCGAGACGGCCGATGCGTATGGCGACGTCGACGCCCTCCTCGATCATGTCGACGACGCGATCGGTCGGCATCAGCTCGAGCTGGAGCTGCGGGAAGCGCTCAAGGAACTCTGCGATCACGGGCGCGAGCTGGTGGGTCGAGAAGGCGAGCGAGGTGGTCACGCGCAGCAGCCCGTGTGGTGTCTTGCTCCGGCCGCTGATCTGGCTTTCGAGGGTTTCGATCTCGCCCACGATGCGCCGCGCCGTGGCGTAGAAGGCCTCGCCCTCCTCGGTGAGATGCAGCGCCCGGGTGGTGCGCTGGAGCAGCCGCACGCCGAGCCGGGTTTCCAGCCGCGTCACCAGCTTGCTGACCGCAGAAGGCGTCAGGCCGAGGGCCGGGGCGGCAGCCGAAAAGCCTTTGGAATCGACGACCCGCACGAAGGCGGCCATTTCGCTCGCATGATCGATCATTGCGTTATTGGTGAATTCTGTTCATCAGTGATGGTCAATTACAGGATATTAACCGCCAAAGGAAAAGGAATTAGGTTTGTTTCAATCACTCGGAGGTTATTCCCATGTTTTCGGTCCGTTACCCCACTGTCGACGAACGCCGCGCCTACGAAGCCCGTGCCATGCGCCTGCGGGGCGCCGCCGTTGCCGGTCTGGTCCGCGACATCGCCCGCTGGGTTTCCGCAGCCGCCCGCTAGGCTTTGGGGACCTTCACGCCGGCCGCCTTCAACAGGACCGCGGCGGCGTTCCGGGCTGCCGTGGCGACCTTCGGGTCGCCGCGGACGATGGCGGCGGCGATCGCGCCGTCGATCAGGATCAGGAGCTGCAGGGACAGGCCCTCCGGGTCGTCCACCTTCAGCCGCACCAGCAGATCACGCAGTCCCTTGCGCCGCTGTTCCTTGAACGCGAGCGCCACCTTGTTCGCCGCGTGTGCCGGCTCCTTGAGTTCGGCCACGGCGTTGACGAACGGGCAGCCGCGGAACACGCCCGTACCGATGGTCCGTTCCAGCCGATCGAAATTCCCCAGGATCTGCTCGACCGGCGGCCGTTCCGACAGCGGCATCGGCTTCAGCCGCCGCGACAGGTAGGCGACGATCAGCTCATCCTTGGATGGGAAGTAATTGTAGAGCGTGCGTTTGCTGATGCCGATCTCGGCGGCGATCGTGTCGACGCCGACGGCGCGGATGCCCTGGCCGTAGAACAGCCGGTCCGCGGTATCGAGGATCCGCTCCTGCATGGCTGCCCTGTCGGCCGCTCGCGTCATCGCCTTTGATCTCCTCGCTGGCCGACCGTAAAGTACACAGGTCTGTGTAATCAAGGGGCAGCCATGGCGACGAGTGTGCTGAAAGAGTTGCGGCCCGTCATGCCGATCCTGGTCGGTGCGTCGATCATGCTGAGCATCGGCATGGGCGTCCGCCAGAGCTTCGGCCTGGTGATGCCGTCGCTGACCCGCGACATCGCGCTCACCATCTCCGACTTCGCCTTCGCCATGTCGGTCCAGAACCTGGCTTGGGGCTTTCTGCAGCCGGTCGCGGGCGCGCTGGCGGTGCGGATCGGCTTCCGGCCGGTGATGGTCGCCGGCTCGGCGCTCTACGTGGCGGGCCTGCTGCTGTTCGCCCTGGCCGACGGCATGGCGCTGGTCCTCTTGGGTGGCGGCGTGCTGGTCGGTTTGGCGCTCGCCTGCACCGCCTCAGCCATCTCGCTGGCCGTGGGCTCGCGCGCCGTGCCGGCGCACGTTCGGAGCTTCGTGCTGGGCGCGATCACGGCGACAGGCTCGCTGGGCGCGGTGATCTCCGCGCCGCTCGGCCAGATGCTGACGACCGACATCGGCTGGCGCGCCGGCCTGCTGGGCTTCCTGGTTCTCACGATCGGCATGCTGCCGGCGGCCTGGATCGCCGGCCGCGTCGATCGCCTACTCCTGCCGGCTGCCGCGGCCGGCCAGATCGGCGACGTCTCGGCGCGCGAGGCGCTCGTTGCGGCCGCCCGCAACCTGCCGTTCCTGGTCATGACCGGCGCCTATTTCGTCTGCGGCATGCAGCTCCTGTTCATCACCACACACTTGCCGTCCTACCTGGCGATCTGCGGCATGGATCCGACGCTCGGCGCCCAGGCCCTGGGGGCCATCGCGGTGTTCAACGTGTTCGGCTCGCTGTTCTTCGGCTGGGCCGGCGGGCGCTGGAACAAGCTCGCCCTGCTGGGCGGCATCTACATCGCCCGCTCGATCGTGCTGGCGGCCTACTTCTTCGTGCCTCCCACACAAGCGAGCACCCTGGCCTTCGCCTCGCTGATGGGCTTCCTCTGGCTGGGTGTCGGCCCGCTCGTCGCCGGTGCCGTGGCCGAGATGTTCGGCCTGCGCTGGCAGGCGATGATCCAGGGCGTCGCCTTCATGAGCCACCAGCTCGGCAGCTTCCTCGGTGCCTTCGGCGGCGGCGTGCTGTTCGATGCGCTGGGCTCCTACGATCTCGCCTGGCGCCTGGGCGTCGCCATGGGCCTGGCGGCCGGCATCGTGCAGGTGGCGTTCGCGCTGCTCGGCCCGCCACCGGCGGCGATGAGACCTATTCGGGCTTGAACTCCGGCTTGATCTCCTGCTTGCGCCACTTGAAGCGCAGCTCTGCAAGGCCGACGCTCAGCACATAGAAGATCGGCGTGAAGATCAGGCCGAAGATCGTCACGCCCAGCATGCCGGCGAACACCGCCGTGCCGAGCGACTGGCGCATCTCGGCACCCGCGCCCTCGCTGATCACCAGCGGCACGACGCCCAGGATGAAGGCGAGCGATGTCATGAGAATGGGCCGCAGGCGGGTTTTGGCCGCCGTCACGGCCGCGTCGAAGCGATTCATGCCTTGCTCGTGCGCCTGCTTGGCGAACTCGACGATCAGGATGGCGTTCTTGGCCGCGAGGCCGACCAGCACCACCAGGCCGATCTCGACCAGGATGTTGCGGTCGAGGCCGCGGATGTTCACGCCGACCATGGCGGCGAGGATGCACATCGGCACGATCAGGATGACGGCGAGCGGCAGGAGCCAGCTCTCGTAGAGCGCGGCCAGCAGCAGGAACACGAACAGTACCGCGAGACCGAAGGCCAGCGCCGCCGTGTTGCCGGCGAGCTTTTCCTGCAGCGCGATCTCGGTCCACTCGAAGCCGAAACCCGAGGGCAGCACCTTCTCGGCGAGCCCCTCCATGGTCGCGATGCCCTGGCCTGACGAGTAGCCCCGCTGCAGCGCGACCTGCACCTCGGCGGCCGGGTAGAGATTGTAGCGCGCCACTCGATATGGACCGGTGATGTCCTGGAAGGTCGCCACGGCACCGATCGGCACCATCTCGCCCGACACGCTGCGCGTCTTGAGGTTGGCGACGTCACGCAGGGTGAGGCGGTACGGATTGTCGGCCTGTGCGGTCACTCGATACGTGCGCCCGAGTATGTTGAAGTCGTTGATATAGGCCGAGCCCATGTAGGCCGACAGCGTCTCGAACACGCGCGCGATCGGCACGCCGAGCTGCTCGGCCTTGGTCCGGTCTATGTCGGCGAAGATCTGCGGCGTGCGTGTGTTGTAGAGCGTGAAGGCCTGGGTGAGACCGGGTGCCTGGCCGGCCGCACCGGCCAGCGCCCAGGTCGCGCCCTCGAGCGCCGTCAGGCCACGCGAGGCGCGGTCCTGCACGTAGCCCTTGAGGCCGCCGCCGGTGCCGATGCCCGGCACGGAGGGCGGCTCGAGCACGAACACGAAAGCCTCGCGCAGGGCGAACATCTGGCCGCGCAGGTCGGCCAGGATCATGTCCTTGGTGATGCCCGGCCGTTCCGCAAACGGCTTCAGGGTGACGAAGATCACGCCGGTGTTGGGCGCGTTGGTGAAGGTGGCGCCGTCGAAGCCGACGAAGGCCACTGAGTCCTTCACGCCGGGCCGCGAGGTGATGATCTCGCTGGCCCGGCGCACCAGCGCGTCGGCGCGCTCCAGGGTCGCGCCGGCGGGAAGCTGCATGGCGGCGATCAGGTAGGAGCGGTCGAGCTGCGGCACCAGGCCGGTCGGCGTTGAGACCAGCCGGTTCCAGGTGAGGCCGACCAGGCCGGCATAGATCACCAGCATGATGAAGCCCATGCGGATCAGCCGCGCCGTCGAGCGGCCGTAGAAATCCGACAGCCATTCGAAGCCGCGATTGAACTGACGGAAGAACCAGTGCATCGGCGCGGCGATGCGGTCGGTGAGAGTCGGCTTCGCCGTCTCGACATGCGACAGCGCGTGGGTCTTCAGCAGCGGCTCGATGATCGTACGGACGTAACGGTCCCGATGACGCACGATCTT
>CAYRBQ010000033.1:0-15264 GCA_964422305.1 uncultured Reyranella sp.
GCTCGGCATGGCCGCCCATCTCGAGGGCAAGGGCGTCACTGTCCTCGACCAGACCGGGCTCGCGCAGAAGGGAGGCGCCGTGCACAGCCATATCCGGCTGGCCGCGCGACCCGAGGATCTCCACGCCGTGCGCATCGCCGCCGGCGGCGCGAACCTGGTGCTGGGCTGCGACATGGTCGTGGCCGCCTCGCCCGCCGCGCTGTCGCGCATCGAGCAGGGCGTCACCAAGGCCGTGATCAATGGCTACGTGCAGCCGGTCGCGGCCTTCGTGATGAACGGCGACATGGACCTCGGCGCCGAGGCGATGATGAAGTCGATCCGCGACGCCGCGGGCGACGAGGCCACCTCGTTCATCGACGGCACCGGGCTCGCCACGGCGATCCTGGGCGATTCGATCGCCACCAACCTCTTCATGCTGGGCCACGCCTGGCAGAAGGGCCTGATCCCGCTGTCGCTCGAGGCGATCGAGCGTGCGATCGAGCTGAACGGCGTCGCGGTCGAGAGCAGCAAGCGGACCTTCGCTTGGGGCCGCCTCGCCGCCCACAACCTCGCCTCCGTTCAGGCCGCGGCCAAGCCGACGCTGCGCATCGAGAAGCCGGTGGCGCGCACCCTGCCGGAGATCGTCGCCAAGCGGGTCGAACTGCTGACCGCCTACCAGGACGCGGCCTACGCCGAGCGCTATCGCGCGCTGGTCGACAGGGTGGCCAAGGCCGAGAAGGACAAGGCGCCGGGCCGCAAGGGGCTCGCCGAGGCCGTCGCCAAGTCGCTCTACAAGCTGATGGCCTACAAGGACGAATACGAGGTGGCGCGGCTCTACAGCGATGGCGAGTTCCACAAGAAGCTCAGCCAGCAGTTCGAAGGCGACTACAAGATCACCTTCCACCTGGCGCCGCCTTTGTTCGCCGATCGCGATCCGACGACCGGCCAGCTCAAGAAGAGCGAGTTCGGGAGCTGGATGATGCCGGCTTTCCGCTTCCTCGCGTCACTCAAGAAGCTGCGCGGCACCAGGCTCGACATCTTCGGCTACACCGAGGAGCGTCGCATGGAACGCCGCCTGATCGGCGAGTACGAAGCCACGGTCGAGGCTTTGCTCGCCACGCTCGGGCAGGACAACCATGCGATGGCGGTGCAGATCGCGTCGATCCCCGAGACGATGCGCGGCTTCGGCCACATCAAGGAGAAGAACGTGAAGGCGGCCAAGGAGAAGGAAGCCTCCCTGCTCGCCGCCTATCGCGCGCCGGGCACTGCGAAGGTAGCCGCCGAGTAGGACGGGACGCCCGCGCTCCCAATAGGGGTTGGGGAAGGAGTGCGGACGTCCCGGGTACGCGCGTCGTCCGCGAAGGGAGGTTTGCGGTCGACGTATTGGCCGCTATAGGCCCGTTCGCCTGGGGAACGTAAGCACAATCGACAGTCGAGAATTGCACATCTTGCGCACCATTCCGGGGCGCAGCGATCAGGCGCGACCGGACTGATGCGAGAAGGAGGCAAGGTCGAACCTGCCGCCCGGTCCTCCCTTGCCGAGCTTGTCGAGTGCGCGCTGCCACTTGGCGGCGAAATCGCCGTCGAACACCAGATCGGCATCGCCGTCGACCACGAGCCAGGCATTGTCCTGCATCTCGCGGTCGAGCTGACCGGGCGCCCAGCCGGAGTGGCCGAGCGCCAGCCAGGCATTCTTCGGTCCGCTGCCGCCCGCCATGTCCTTCAGGATCTCGAGCGAGGCGGTGAGAGCCATGCCGCCCTCGATCAGCAGGGTCTCGTCCCGCTTGTAGTCGGCCGAGTGCAGGACCAGCCCGCGCGAGGTCTCGACCGGGCCGCCGAACAGCACCGGCTTCTCGGCCGCGGTCTGCGGCACCTCGATGCCGAGCTGCTTGAAGACCTGTCCGAGGGGCAGGTCGTCGACCTTGTTGTTCACGATGATGCCGAGCGCGCCGTCGTCGTCGTGCTTGCAGATGAACACGACGCTCTTCTGGAAGCGCTCGTCGGGCATGGACGGCGCGGCGACCAGGAAGCGGCCGACCAGCGTGGCGGCGGGGGAGCTAGACCCGGGCATGGCGAATCATCTCCTAAATCCATGGGGATTGTCCGGTCAAAACACAAGCCCTCGACCACGCGGGCCTCGCATGGACAAAGACCCGACCCCGGCCTAGGGTCCGCCGGTTCGTTGAGGCCGCGGTTGGGCGGCGTTATTGAAGGAGCAAATAATGGCGAAAGTCGGCGACAAGGTGCCCAGCGCCACGTTGCGCATGTTGGGCCCCGAGGGACCCAAGGCGGTCACCACGGAAGAACTTTTCGCGCCCGGCAAGAAGGTGGTGGCCTTCGCCCTGCCGGGCGCTTTCACTCCCACTTGTTCAGCAAAGCACGTGCCCGGGTTCGTGGCCGAAGCTGCTGCGCTGAAGGCGAAGGGTGTCGACACCATCGCCTGCATTTCCGTCAACGACGCGTTCGTGATGGGCGCCTGGGGCAAGGACCAGAAGGCGGGCGACAAGGTCATGATGCTGGGTGACGGCAATGCCGAGTTCACCACGGCGATGGGCCTCACCATGGACGGCTCGAAGTTCGGCCTCGGCACGCGCAGCCAGCGCTACGCCATGGTCGTCGACAACGGCGTCATCAAGCACCTGTTCGTCGAGAAGCCGGGCGCCTTCGAGGTCTCCTCGGCCGAGCACGTGCTGAAGAACCTCTAGTTAAGGAACCTCTGGCGTCGGGCAAGGCCCGCCGCCAAGATCGACGGCGGAGCGCAGGCTCCGCCGTCTTCGTTCGAGGCGTCATGAACCAAACAGATCCCTCCCTCCACACCGGCCTGTTCCACGTGAACGGCGCCACGCGCCTCTACGGCACGATCGGCGACCCGATTCGCCAGCTCCGCGCAACCGGGGTGATGGCGCAGGTCTTCGCCGCGGTCGGCGCCAACGCGGTGTGGCTGCCCTTCGAGGGCGGCTCCGATCTGCTGCCGCTGATGCTCGATGCGCTCGGCAAGATGCGCAACCTCGGCGGCTTCACCGTCACCATCCCGCACAAGACGACGATCCTCAACCTGCTGACGCGTGCGACGCCGCGCGCGCAGGCCGCCGGCAGCGTCAACCTGGTGCGCCGCGAGCGCGACGGCACTCTCTCCGGCGACAATGTCGACGGCGTGGGCTTCGTGCGCGGCCTCGAGGCGCAGGGCCACAAGGTGCGCGGCGCCAGCGTCTGGCTGGTCGGCCTCGGCGGCGCCGGCGGCGGCATCGCCGCGGCGCTCTGCGAGGCGGGCGTGGGCCGCCTGCTGGTCACCGAGATCCAGGAGGCGCGCGCCAGCAAGGCCATAGACCGCCTCACCGAGCACTATCCCGACGTGCCGGTGGCCGAGGTCAGCACGCCGCCCAAGGGCATCCACATCGCGATCAACGCCACGCCGCTCGGCCTCAGGCCCAGCGACCCGCAATCGTTCGATCCGACGATCCTCGACCCCGACACGGTGGTGGCCGACGTCATCATGGCGCCGGCCGAGACCGCGCTGCTCACCCGTGCGCGCATGCACGGCCGGCGCATCCATCACGGCCGCCACATGCTCGACCACCAGGTTCCGCTCTACCTCGACTGGTTCGGCATCGACGCCAAGGGCGTCGACATCGTCCGGCTGGTACGCACCATCGGGTAGGGCGCGCGCGACGGCGACACCGCCGTCCCGATGCGGTCGCGACCCGCATCCGATGCCGCATTCATGCGGTCTTTTTGATTTTCCGGTGCTACACCGCAACGTACCGCTTTGTAGCAGTTGTCGCAGTCCACACGTCGAGCCGACGTGAGAATCGTCGGTCGTTTTGCTTTCATTCGACAAGGGAGCGGTGCCCGCTCCGGGGACACCTCCGGGCTGCCAGCACTGCCAGCAGCTTGGGAGGCTCGTGCGGTCGGTTGGGTCCGCCGTCGGGGTGGTTCGGGCACGGTCAGGACCGGGCCCATGATAGTTAATTTCCTACCAGAAACCTGCTGAACCTGCAAGTCCGACACCATCACATCTCGTTGCGGATCGTTTCAGACCAGCCGGTAACCCACGCCCGGTTCGGTGAGCACGTGGCGGGGCGCGGCGGGATCGGCCTCCACCTTCTGGCGGAGCTGGCGGATGTAGACGCGCAGATACTGCGGATCGACCGACTCGTCGCGCCAGACCTCGCGCAGCAGGTGGCGATGGGTCAGCACCTTGCCGGCATGGATCGCGAGCTGCTCGAGGATGTCGTACTCCTTGGGCGAGAGCTTCACCGCCTCGGCACCGCGCTGCACGAGGCGGCGCACCAGGTCGACGCGCAGGCCGCCGCTCTCGAACACCCTCTCCGCCCCCTGCTCCTGCAGCCGGTGCCGCAGTGCCGCCCGGATGCGGGCCATGAGCTCCTCGGCGCCGAACGGCTTGGTGACGTAATCGTCGGCGCCCGAATCGAGGGCGGCGACCTTGGCCGCCTCCTCGCCGCGTCCCGACAGCACGACGATGGGAACCGGCCCGAGCTTGCGGATCCGGCCGATCAGATCGAGACCGTCGATGTCGGGCAAGCCGAGGTCGAGCAGCACGAGATCGGGCTTGTGGTGGCGCATGGCGGTGAGCGCATCGGCCCCGGTCGCAGCCTCGACGACGCGATGATCGTTGGCGACGAGCGTCGCGCGCAGCAGCCGGCGGATCGGCGGCTCGTCGTCGACGATCAGGATGGTGGCGCCCTCCGCGGTCATGCGGGAAAGCTCAGGGTGAACTCCGCCCCGCTGCGGTCGCCGCGGTTGGCTGCCACGAGCGTCCCGCCCATCGCCTCGGCGAAGCCGCGGGCGATCGCCAGGCCGAGACCGGTGCCGGCGCGTCGCCGGTCACCGGCATCGGCCCGGTAGAACTTGTCGAAGATGCGCTCGAGGTCGGCCTGCGACAGGCCGGGCCCCTCGTCGCGTACCACGATTTCGATTCGCACGCCCCCCGGCTGGACCTCGATCCGCCTCGCCTCGACGGTGATGCGGCCGCCGGCCGGCGTGTACTTGCCGGCATTGTCGAGCAGGTTGAACAGCGCCTGCTCGGCCAGCACGAAGTCGAGCTGCAGCGGCGGCAGGCCGGCAGGCACCACGCGCTCGACGACGTGATCGCGCAGCAGCGGCGCGGCGCGGCGCAGGCCGGTCGAGACGAGGTCGCCGACCTCGACGGCCTCGCGCTTGGGCGCGACGGCGCCGGCATCGAGCCGCGTCATGTCGAGCAGGTTGCCGACGAAGCGGTCCAGCCGCTCGGCCTCGGCCTGCGCCGTCGACAGCAGCTCTTCGCGCGCCGGCGCATCGTAGCGCTCGCCGTAGCTCCTGAGGCTCGACAGCGCCCCGATGATCGAGGCGAGAGGCGTCCTGAGATCGTGCGACACCGAGGTCAGCATCGAGGCGCGCAGCCGCTCGCGCTCGGCGCCCAGCCGCGTCCGCTCGACATCCTCGGCGAGCGTGACGCGCTCGATGGCGACGGCGGCCTGGTTGCCCACCGCCTCGAGCAGGCGACGCTCGCCGGAGGTCAGCTCGTGGCCGTCCTTGCCGGGCAGCACGCCGATGACGGCCACTGCGTCGCGGCTGGTGCGCAGCGGCAGGAAGAGCCAGCGGCCGCCCGGCAGCGTGTCGGTGCCGCGGCCGGCCGGGCGGTCGGCGTCCCATGACCCGCGGGCGGCCGCGATGTCGGCCTCGCTGAGCTCGCTGTCGGGCGGAAAGGCCGCCCGGGTGGTGAGCATGCCGTCCTCCGGCATCAGCACGACCACCTCCGCCTTCAGGAGGCGCGCCAGGTGCGAGACGACGATCCAGAGCAGGTCGTAGAGATCGATCACGCCGGCGATCTTGCGGCTGAACGAATAGAGCTCGGCGTTGGTCCGCGCCTCGCGTCGCGCCGATTCCGTCTGCGTGCGGGTGCGCGCCGCCAGCGCGCTGGCCACGACCGCCACGACCATGAAGAAGAACAGGGCCACGACATTGGCCGGATCGGCGATGGTGAACAGGTAGAGCGGCGGCAGGAAGAAGAAGTTGAAGGCGAGCACGCTCAGCGCGGAGACCCAGAGCGAGGGGACCAGCCCGTGACGCGCCGCGGCAGCCAGCACCGGCAGCACGTAGACCAGCGAGATGTTGGGCAGCACGATCAGCCGGTCGATCAGGACGCCGACCGCCGTCGCCACTGCGGTGGTGAGCGCCCCTTCGAGATAGGGGCCGGGCGTGGTGGGCACGTCGCGCAGCCAGTCGCGCGGGCCGGAGGCACGGTCCGCCTCGGCAGTCGCGACGACCTCGACGGCGAGGCCGGAGCCCGAGCGCACCAGCTCGTCGACCACGGAGCCATGGCGCAGCTCGAACCAGCGCGAGCGCCGCGACTTGCCCACGACGACGCGCGTGGCATTGCGGGCGCGGGCGAAGGCCACGACCTCCTCGACCACCGATCGGCCCGGCACGGTCACCACCTCGGCGCCGAGCTGGGTGGCGAGCCGCATCGCCTCGGCGAGCCGTCCGCGCTCGGCATCGCTGAGCGTGGCGTGGCGGTCGGTCTCGACATAGAGCGCGATCAGCTCGGCATCGAGCGCCTCGGCGCTGCGCTTTGCGGCGCGCACTGCGTTGGCGGCACCCGGGCCGGGATCGAGGCAGACGATCACCCGCTCGCCCGCCGCCCAGGGCCCGGCGATGGCGTGCTCGCGCATGTAGCTGCGCATCTGCTCGTCGACGCGGAGCGCGGTGCGCCGGAGCGCCAGCTCGCGCAGCGCCGTCAGGTTGCCCGGCGAGAAGTAGTGCTTGAGTGCCCGTTGAGCCTGGTCGCGGACATAGACCTTGCCCTCGCCCAGGCGGGCGATCAGGTCGGCGGGCGTCAGGTCGATCAGCTCGACCTCGTCGGCGGCGTCGACGATATGATCCGGCACCGTCTCGCGCACGCGGATGCGCGTGATGCGCGCCACCACATCGTTCAGGCTTTCGATGTGCTGGACGTTGAGTGTGGAATAGACGTCGATGCCGGCCTCGAGCAGCTCCTCGACGTCGAGATAGCGCTTGGGATGACGGCTGCCCTCGGCATTGGTGTGGGCGAGCTCGTCGACCAGCACGAGCGCCGGGCGCCGCGCCAGGATGGCGTCGAGGTCCATCTCCTCCAGCGTGCGCCCGCGGTATTCGACCTTGCGACGCGGCACGACCTCGAGGCCCGCGAGCTGGGCTTCGGTCTCGACCCTGCCGTGGGTCTCCACGACGCCGACCACGACGTCTATGCCCTCGCGCTTGCGGCGATGCGCCGTCGACAGCATCTCCCAGGTCTTGCCGACACCCGGCGCGGCGCCGAGGAAGATCTTCAGCTTGCCGCGCGCTTCCTTCTCGACGGCCTTCAGCAGCGCGTCGGGCGAGGGACGTGCGTCGTCGGCCAGCTCAGCCATGCAGCCGGATCATTGTCACCGTCCGGTCAGGGCGTCGAGGGCCATATTGAGCTGCAGCACGTTGACCCGCGGCTCGCCCAGCAGGCCGAGCACGCGCCCCTCGGTGTGCTGCGCCACCAGACGCTGCACCTCGGCGACCGGCATGTTGCGCGCCTTGGCGACCCGCGCGACCTGCCATGCCGTGCCAGCCGGCGAGAGGTGAGGATCGAGCCCCGAGCCCGACGTCGTGACCAGATCGACCGGCACGCCCTTTCCGAGCTTGTCGGCATCTTCCTTGACGCGCTCGATCAGCGCCCTGGAGGTCGGGCCGAGATTCGAGCCGCCGGAGTTCGCCGCGTTGTAGGGCCCCTCGGCCGTAGCCGACGGCCGGCCGTGGAAGTAGCGATCCGACGTGAAGGACTGGCCGATCAGGCCAGAGCCGACGACCTTGCCGTCCTTCTCGATCAGCGAGCCCGCCGCCTGGCCGGGGAAAGCGGCGCCGGCGACGCCGACCATGGCGAGCGGATAGGCGATGCCCGCGAGCGCAGTCATCAGCACGAGGACGACCAGGGAAGCGCGAAGATGGCGAAGCATCACATTCTCCTACTCATGGAATGACCTCACCCGGCCGATCGAGCGCCAGCATCCAACCTTTGCTCTCCTCCCCCGCGACAGCGGGGGAGGTGGCCCGAAGGGCCGGAGGGGGCACCGGCAAACGAACACGGTCGATATTTCTGACCCCCTTCGCCGCGTAAGACGCGGCACTTCCCCCGTATGACGGGGGCAGAAAGGACCGGATGGGCGCATCACGCCAACCCCGTCGCTGCGACCACAACGTCGATCAGCTTGATGCCGACGAAGGGCACGATCAGGCCGCCGATGCCGTAGATCAGCAGGTTGCGGCGCAGCAGCGCCGCGGCGCCGCTCGGGCGGTACTGCACGCCGCGCAGCGCCAACGGAATCAGCGCCACGATGATCAGGGCGTTGAAGATGATGGCCGACAGGATGGCGCTCTGCGGCGTGGCCAGCCCCATGACGTTCAGCACGCCGAGCTGCGGGTAGAAGGCGATGAACATCGCCGGGATGATGGCGAAGTACTTGGCCACGTCGTTGGCGATCGAGAAGGTGGTGAGCGCGCCCCTGGTCATCAGGAGCTGCTTGCCGATCGCCACGATCTCGATGAGCTTGGTCGGGTCGCTGTCGAGGTCGACCATGTTGCCGGCCTCGCGGGCGGCGTTGGTGCCGGTCTGCATGGCGACGCCGACATCGGCCTGCGCGAGCGCGGGGGCGTCGTTGGTGCCGTCGCCGCACATCGCGACCAGCTTGCCCTTGGCCTGCTCCTCGCGGATCAGGCGCAGCTTGGCCTCGGGCGTGGCCTGGGCCAGGAAGTCGTCGACGCCCGCCTCGGCCGCAATCGCAGCGGCGGTCTGCGGATTGTCGCCGGTGATCATCACGGTGCGGATGCCCATGGCCCGCAGCTCCGCGAAGCGCTCGCGGATGCCGCCCTTCACGATGTCCTTGAGGTAGACGACGCCCAGGATGCGGCCGTTCTGCGAGACGGCGAGCGGCGTGCCGCCCTCCTTGGCGATATAGGAGGCGATGCGCTCCACCTCCTCCGTGGGCGGCGTAACGCCCAGCGACCGGGAATGGGCAAGAACCGCATCGATCGCGCCCTTGCGGACGACCGCGCCTTCATGGTCGACGCCGCTCATGCGGGTCTGCGCCGTGAAGGGCACGAACCTGGCATGCAGGTCGGCGACCTCGACTCCGCGCAGGCCGTACTTCTCCTTGGCCAGCACGACGATGGAGCGGCCCTCCGGCGTCTCGTCGGCCAGGCTCGCGAGCTGGGCGACCCGCGCCACCTCGTTCTCGTCGACGCCGGTCACGGCGATGAACTGGGTGGCGTGCCGGTTGCCGAGCGTGATCGTGCCCGTCTTGTCGAGCAGTAGCGTGTCGACGTCGCCCGCCGCCTCCACCGCACGGCCCGAAGTCGCCAGCACGTTGAAGCGCACCAACCGGTTCATGCCCGCGATGCCGATGGCCGACAGCAGCGCGCCGATGGTGGTCGGGATCAGGGTGACGAACAGCGCGATCAGCACCACGACGGAAACGGCGCCGCCGGCGTAGGTCGCGAAGCTCGGAATGCTGACGACGGCCAGCACGAAGATGAACGTGAGACCCGCCAGCAGCACCGAAAGTGCCAGCTCGTTCGGCGTCTTCTGCCGCGAGGCGCCCTCGACCAGCGCAATCATGCGGTCGAGGAAGCTCGAGCCCTGCTCGGCCGTAATGCGGACCTTGATGCGGTCGGACAGAACGCGCGTGCCGCCCGTCACGGCGGAGCGATCCCCGCCCGCCTCGCGAATGACGGGCGCCGACTCGCCGGTGATGGCCGCCTCGTCGATGGTCGCCACGCCCTCGACGATCTCGCCGTCGCCCGGCACCAGGTCGCCGGCCTCGACCAGCACCTTCTCCCCGACCTTGAGCGTGTGGGCACGGCGCGGCTCGAACGTGTCGCCGACACCCAGCAGCACCTTGGCCATGGTCTCGCTGCGCATGCGGCGCAAGGTGTCGGCCTGCGCCTTGCCGCGACCCTCGGCAACCGCCTCGGCGAAGGTGGCGAACAGCACGGTGACCCAGAGCCAGATCACGATCTGGACCTGGAAGAGGTTGTGTTCGGCGCCCGTCCAGAGGTCGCGCAAGGTGAGCACGGTGGCGGCCAGCGCCACCAGCTCGACGGTGAACATCACGGGGTTCTTCGCGAGCTCGCGCGGATCTAGTTTGGCGAAGCTCTCGACCAGGGCGGGCTTCAGGATCGCCGGATCGAACAGCGACGGCTGCTTGTTTTTCTTGGACAGGGGCTTGCTCATGGTGACGTCTCTCTAGAACAGCGTGCCGGCAAGCATCGCGAAGTGCTCGGCGATCGGGCCAAGGGCAAGGGCCGGGAGGAAGGTAAGTCCGCCGACGATCAGCACCGCGCCGACCAGCAGGCCGACGAACAGGCCGCCATGCGTGGGAAAGGTGCCGACCGAGGCCGCGGCCTTGCGCTTGCCGGCGAGGGCGCCGGCGACGGCCAGCATGGGGATGATGATGGCGAAGCGGCCGATCATCATCGCGACGGCCAGGGTGCCGTTGTAGAACACGGTGTTGGCCGTGAGCCCTGCGAAGGCGCTGCCGTTGTTGCCGGCGGCCGAGGTGTAGGCATAGAGGATCTCGCTGAAGCCGTGCGGACCGGCATTGGCCGGACCGGCAAGGCCCGCCGGGACGACCACGGCCAGCGCCGTGAAGCCCAGGATGGCGAGCGGCGCGCAGAGGATCGCGAGCATCGTGAACTTGACCTCGCGCGCCTCGATCTTCTTGCCGACATACTCCGGCGTGCGGCCGACCATCAGGCCTGCCAGGAAGATCGCCAGGATGGCGAACAGCAGCATGCCGTAGAGGCCCGCGCCGACACCGCCGATGATGATCTCGCCCAGGAGGATGTTGAGCAGCGGGATCATGCCGCCGAGCGGCATGAAGCTGTCGTGCATGGCGTTGACCGCGCCGCACGAGGCGGCCGTGGTGATGACGGCGAACAGCGCGGAGAGCGGCGTGCCGAAGCGCACCTCCTTGCCCTCCATGTTGCCGGCCGCGTTGTCGACGCCGAGGGCGGCGATCAGCGGGTTGCCGCCGGCCTCCGCCCAGTAGGCGACGACGACGCCCGCCAGGAACAGCACGCCCATGGCGGCGAAGATCGCCCAGCCCTGGCGCTCGTCGCCGATCTGGCGGCCGAACACGTTGGTGAGCGCTGCGCCGATCGCGAAGATCGACAGCATCTGCACCAGATTGGAGAGCGCCGTCGGATTCTCGTAGGGATGCGCGGAGTTGGCGTTGAAGAAGCCGCCGCCATTGGTGCCCAGCATCTTGATCGCGAGCTGCGAGGCCACGGGGCCCTGCGCGATCGTCTGCTTGGCGCCCTCGAGCGTCGTCGCCTCGACATAGGAGGAGAGGTTCTGCGGCACGCCCTGCCAGACGTAAAAGACGGTCAGCACGATGCAGGCCGGCAGCAGCACATAGAGCGTGATGCGCACGAGGTCGGCCCAGAAGTTGCCGATGCCCTTGGCCTCGGCGCGGGCGAAGCCGCGCACGAGTGCCATCGCGAGCGCGATGCCGGTGGCCGCGCTCAGGAAGTTCTGAACGGCGAGCCCCGTCATCTGCGACAGGTAGCTCATGGTGCTTTCGCCGCCATAGCTCTGCCAGTTGGTGTTGGTGAGGAAGCTCACCGCCGTATTGCCGGCGAGGTCGGGCGGCACCGCCGCCATGCCCTGCGGGTTGAGCGGCAGCAAGTCCTTCAGGCGCAGCAGCAGATAGAGGAAGACGAAGCCCACGATGTGAAAGACGATCATCGCGCGGGCATAGACCCACCAGCTCTGGTCCTCGTCGGGATTGATGCCGGCCAGGCGATAGAAGCCCGTCTCGATGGGCCGCAGGACCGGCGACATGAAGGTGCGGCGGCCGGCGAGCACGGCATCGAGATAGCCGCCCAGCGGGCGCGTCAGCAGCAGCACGAGGCCGCAGAACAGAGCAATCTGTGCCCAACCGTTGAGAGTCATGACGGCCTCGGAACTTCCCTCAGAATTTTTCCGGTCGCGCGAGCGCGACCGTCAGGTAGACGAGCAGGATCGCGGCGAGCGCGCCGCCCAGGACGTAGTCGAACAGCATGGTGGCCTCAGATCCGCTGGCAGAGGCGTTCGTAGGCGATGAACAGGCAGAACAGGGCGAGGCCGCAGCCGAAGAAGAGGATGTCCAGCATGAGATGCTCCTTCGGGCGGATAGAAGGAGCTCGAGGCGTAGGAATTCGAGCCGGCGACGCGGTCACCGGCATATGAATCCCATAGGAATTTCTAGAGCGTGACGCCGCCGTTCACGTGGACGGTCTGGCCGGTGATGTAGCTGGCGGCCGGCGAGCAGAGGAAGGCGATCAGCGCCGCCACCTCGGCAGGCTTGCCGTAGCGGCGCATCGGGATCGATTCGCTCACCTTCTCCATGCCGGCGCGCGGCACGGCGACATGCGCGTCGGGGTCCTTCTCGATGAAGCCGGGTGCCACGCAGTTCACCGTGGCGCCGGAAGCCGCGATGTCGACGGCGAAGGCCCTGGCGAAGGCCTCGATGCCCGCCTTGGCCGCAGCCGAGGCCGGGAACGTCATAAGCCCGCGCGCGAAGGCATGCGCCACGAAGGACGAGACGCCGACCATGCGGCCGGCCGGGCCGGCCTTCACGAGCCACGGCCTGGCCGCGGTCGCGAGCTCGAAGAAGGCTGCCGTCATGGCCGCCTGGCTCGCATCCCAGGCGGTGCGGTCGAGCTCGCCCACCGGCGTGCGGTTGGCGAAGCCCGCGTTGCTGACAATGACGTCGAGCCGGCCGAACTTCTTCACCGTCTCCTCGACCAGGCGCGCCGCAGTGCCGGCGACGGCGAGATCGCCCTCCAGCAGCAGCGTCTGCGCGCCTGCGCCTAATACGAAGCCGGCGACCTTCTCGAGACCCTTCAGATTCCGGCGCGCATGCAGGACGATCGCCGTATCGGGCGCGGCGAGCGCGCGGGCCGTGGCCGCGCCGATGCCCGAGGACGCTCCGGTGATCAGGACGACGCGGGTCATGGGGCAGGCTCCGGCTGGTGACAGCAGACGCAGAGCTTGTTGCCGTCGGGATCGCGAAAGTAGGCGCCGTAGTAGTCGGCGTGATAGTGCGGACGCAAGCCCGGCGCGCCTTCGTCGCGGCCACCGAGCGACAGCGCCAGCGCATGGCATCGGTCGACGGTGGCGCGATCGGGCGCGATGAGCGCGATCATCTGGCCGTTGCCGGCGTCCGCGGGGCGCCCGTCGAACGGCCGGCCGATCAGGAACAACGGGCGCGCGACGCCGGGCGTCTGCCAGCCCGCCCAGCCCTTGTCGCGCTCGGCGAACCGGCGCTGCAGCCCCAGCTCGCCCAGCAGCGCCGAGTAGAAGGCCAGCGCGCGATCGTAGTCGGCGATGCCGATGTGGATGTGGGAAAGCACGCCCGCACGATAACACCGGCTAGCGGCAGGCGTCGCGCACCCGCGGTGCCAGGATTTCCGCGAAGCGGCGTGCGCCCGCAGCCGAGAAATGGCCCTGGTCGACGAAATCGGCGTTGCCGAAGGCGTCGAGCGGGATCGCGACATAGGTGTCGCCCAGCTCGCGTGCCGCGCGCTCGAGAGCGGCGTTGAACTGCTGGAGCATCGGCCAGACGTCGCGATCGCGCACCCGCGGCAGCCAGCCGTAGAGACCGTCGCCCTTCAGCCGCTCGGGATTGACGACCTGGCCGACCCAGATCGTGGCCGTGCCGCGGCCGCGGTTGATCGCGGAGATCGCGCGGATGTTGCGCTCGAAGATCGCCGCGAGCGCCGGATCGGCACCGCTCGCCGGCGCCAGCGCATAGGGATCCTTGGCGTAGCGCACCGTGTCGGTCTCGTTGCCGACCAGGCGACCCAGCACCGTGAGCAGCGGCGAGATCGTCACGGTCGAGCCGCCGATGCGCCGGACCGTCAGCGAATCGACCTGGCTCGGCAGGTGGAAGTCGGCGTAGCCGGGATCGAGATCGGGGACATGGGCGTTGCGCAGATCGTTCCAGCCCACGAAGTAGACAGCGCAGCGCGGCGTCTTGCCGAACTTGTCGGCGTAGTAGGCGGTCTGCACCAGATGCTCGGCCGTGGTGTAGCCCGGCACGCCGTGATTGACGACCAGCAGACGGTCGCCCTTCACCGCCTCGGCGAGCCGGTCGGGCCAGGTGTCGCCCTCGCCGTTGCCGATGTCGTAGGTCGCCGAGCCGCCGAAGGTCGCCACGACCCGGTGCGAGGCGAGGTCGGCCGGCGCCGGGTCGCGGCCGCGCGTGCCCTCGCTCGAATGGCGGATCGCAAGCCCGGTGCCGCTGGTGACGACGAGGCCCGGGATCGGCACGGCCTGTAGCAGCGGGTGCCAGCGGAAGCGCTGCGGCTCCAGCCTGGCCGGCGGCAGCAGAGAGGGCGAACCGGACGGCGCCATCGCCCACGAACCGACACCCCAGGTGAAATCGAGCGCCGCCAGCACCAGCAGCGGCACCGCCACCCTGGGCCAGCGCGCCAGCGCGACCACGAGCGCCAGCACCACGAGCAGATAGAGGAAGTACCAGGTGCGCGGTCCCCAGACCGCGAGCTCGCCCGTTGCGCCGAGTGTCGCGGCTGTCCCGGCGACGAGGACTGCCAGCAGCAGCGCCAGAGCGACGAGCCCGCGTGCCATCCGGCTAGGTCGCCCCACTCATGCGAGGGCGAGGCCGATGAGACGGCGGGTCGCTTCCGGCAGGGGGAGTCCCAGGACGGCGGCATGGCCGACCGGGTCCATCTTGCGCAGGGTCTTCCTCAGGATGTCGGCGAGCTTGGCGTCGTCGTAGTCGGGGTGCCGGGCCACGAACTCGTCGAGATAGTGGGCCACGAACACGTAGGCCACGACGTTCTCCAGCGCCTGGCTCTCCGGGTCGCGCTTCAACTCCTCCTTGCGCACGATCTTCACGACCTGGCCGATCTCGGCCGCGCTGTAGCCGTGGTGCCCCATGATCTCCGCCACCAGCTTGCCGTGATGGTCGCGGCAGGCCGCGCGCCAGGCATTGTAGCCGGCGCGGCCCAGCGGATAGCCCGATCGCGGGATCTCCCAGCGGCGGATGTGCTGGGCGCGGGCGGCGATGCGGAGCGCCTCGGAGGCACCGGGATAGATCCGGCCCAGCCCCTCCGACATCCGCTCGGCATAGACCAGCTCGCGCTGCCGCGGATCGGCGGCGTTGGCCGCATCGATCTCGGCGAGGGTGGATGTCAGGCGATCGTTCGTAGGCATACGGGGAAGAATGGCGCGCCCGAAGAGATTCGAACTCCTAACCTTCTGATCCGTAGTCAGAT
>CAYRBQ010000034.1:0-15160 GCA_964422305.1 uncultured Reyranella sp.
TGTAGACCGGGTCGAGAAGGATGCCTTCGGTGCGCGCCAGCATCTGTACGGCTTCGACCATCTTGGCGTTGGGCACCGAATACTTCGGCTGCCAATAGCCGCCGAAGCTCTTCACCGCCTCGCGCGGGATCTTGCCGATGCCCAGCAGGTCGGCGACCGCCTGCGCTTCCTTGAAGACCAGCGGCTCCTGGTCGGCGGGATCGCGGCTGACGCCGATGCCGATCAGCGGGATCCTGATGTTGTTGCCGACGAAGCCCGCGACCATGCCGCCGTGCGTCCCCGAACTGCCGGAGCCTACGACCACCGCGTCGAAGGCAACGCCCATGTCGGCCCACTGGACCTGCATCTCCTGCACGCAGGCCACGTAGCCGAGGCCGCCTATCGCGTTCGAGCCGCCGCCCGGGATGATGTATCCCTTGCGTCCCTGCGAGGCGAGTTCCTGCGCGATCTTGGACATGGCGGCACCCATGTCGGAGCCGCCGGGCACGACGGTGATCTGCTCGACGCCCATCAGCTCGAACATGAAGTTGTTGCCGCCGGCTTCCTTCTTGTAGGAGCCCGGCACGCGCTCCTCGATCACGAAGCGGGCCTTCAGCCCCTCCTTCACCGCCGCCGACAGCGTTATGCGGCAGTGGTTGGACTGCGGCGCGCCGCAGGTGATCAGCGTGTCGGCGCCCTGCGCGAGGGCGTCGGCCGCCAGGAACTCGAGCTTGCGCGTCTTGTTGCCGCCGGGGAACAGGCCCAGCAGGTCGTCGCGCTTGATCCAGATCTCGGGCCCGACCCCGCCGGGGCAGCTCGCCGCCAGTGCCTTGGTGAAGTGCGGAAGTTTCTCGATGGGCGTTGGGGCGTGGGTGTAGTGACGACGCGGAAAACGGGCCAGATCCATTGCTCAGTTCACTCCGTGATGACGCCGCAGACGATGCGGTCGCCGGCATTGCCGGTCGGATCGGACTTGTAGTCGTCCGGGCCGGCGTGGATGACGATGGCCGATCCATCGGCATCGAACACCGAATTGGGCTGGCCCTTGGCCAAGGTGATCATGTGGTTGACGACGTCGACCGTGAGCTCGCCGTTCGCCGGCACGAAGAGGTTCGGCATGTCGCCGGCGTGGGAGCCTTCCTTCGCTTCCACGCCATGCTTCTTGCCGGCGGGATTGAAGTGGCCGCCCGCGCTGGTGAAGGGCGGCTCGCACTTGCCGACGGCATGGATGTGGAACGCACGCTCGCCGGCCGGCACGCCTTTCAGCGCCATCCTGAGAAGCACGCCGTGCGGCGTCTGGATGAGCCGGACCGTGCCGACATCCTTGCCGGTCGCGTCCTTCAGCGCCGCCTTGGCGGTCTGGGCGTAGGCGCCCGCGGCGCCGAACGTCACGGCTGCGGCCGCAATCAGGCCGAACATCGTCGAAGCTGTACGCATCGTCTCCTCCGGTCCGTTGTTTGGGGACGCCACCCTACTCCAGGACCTTGGGCGGCCGGTAGAGCGGAAAGCCATTGTACGGCTTCGAGCGGTCGTGATCCGGCACCTCGTAGAAGCTCGACTTGCCCGCATTGTGCAGACCGCCGTCGACCCGGAGCGTCGTGCCGGTGACATAGGCCGCCGCGTCGCTCAGGAGATAGACGATGGCCGCGGCGATCTCGGACTCGGTGCCGTGGCGCTTCAGGGGGACGCGCTTCTTCACCCCGCGCAGCACATCGTGTGCACGTTCGGGATAGCGATCGAAGCCCGAGGAGGCGATGAAGCCCGGCAGCACGGAATTCACCCGCACGCCGGAATGCGCCCATTCGATCGAGGCGCTGTAGGTGAAGTTGGTCTGGCCGGCGCGCGCGGCGCCATTGTGCGCCATGCCGGGATTGCCGAGCTCGAAATCGGCGCCGACATTCACGATGGCGCCGCCGTGCCTCTCCATCCAGCCGAGATAGACCGCCTTGGAGACCAGGAAGGTCGCGGTCATGTTGTTGCTCACGACGGCATTCCAGCCGTTCAGCGAGATGTCCTTGAGCTGGGCCGGGAACTGGCCGCCGGCATTGTTGACCAGCCCGTCGATGCGGCCGCCCCAGGCCAGGACGCCGTCGATCGCCGCCTTAACCTCCTCCTCGCGTCGCAGGTCGGCCGCGAACACGAACGTCCCGGGATCGTCCAGCTCCTCGCGAACACGCTCGAGCTTCTCCATCGTCCGCCCGATCAGCGCCAGCCGCGCGCCGAGCGACCTGAGCTCGTGCGCGGTGCAGCGGCCCAGCCCCGAGCCGCCGCCCGTCACGATCACCGTCTTGCCCGCGAACAGACCCGGCCGGAAGACGGAGTCGTAGGACACCATCGCCTACTCCGCCTTGATGTTGGCGGCCCTCACGACTTCGGCCCACTTGACCATCTCGGCGCGCATGAAGGCCGCCAGCTCGTCCGGCGTCGAGCCGACGGCATCGGCGCCGAGATCGGCGAACTTCGCCCTGATCTCCTCCATGCGCATGATCTTGGCGACCTCGGCGTGCAGGCGTGCGATCACCTGCGGCGGCGTGCCGGCTGGCGCGATCAGCGCGTTCCACTCCGAGATCTCGCAATCCTTCACGCCGGCCTCGGCGATGGTCGGGACATCGGGTGCCGCCGGCGACCGCGCCGCGCTGGTGACGGCGAGTGCACGCACGCGGCCGCCCCTCGCTTGCGGCAGGGCCGAACTCATGTTGCCGAAGTAGAACGGCACGTGGCCCGCCGCGACGTCGGCCACGGCCAGCGCACCGCCCTTGTAGGGCACGTGCTGGATGTCGGTACCGGTCCGCATCTTGAACAGCTCGGCCGCGAGATGCTGGGCGCTGCCGTTGCCCGAGGAGGCATAGGAGAGCTTGCCGGGCTGCGCCCTGGCGAGCGCCACCAGCTCGGCGACGGTCTTGGCGGGATGCGAGGGCGTGATCACCAGCAGCTCCGGCACGGTGACCAGGAGCGACACCGGGGCGAAGTCCTCCGGCGTGCGGAAGGCCATCCTGGCGAACAGGGCCGGGTTCACGGCGTGCGCGAACGCGCCGATCAGGAGCGTGTGGCCGTCGGGCGGCGCCTTGGCCACGATCTCGTCGCCGATCATGCCGCCGGCGCCGGGCTTGTTGTCGACGACGATGGTCTGGCCGAGCGCCTCCTGCAGCTTGGGCGCGATCAGCCGCGCCGTCGTATCGGCACCGCCACCCGCCGAGTAGGGCACGACCAGCCGGACAGGCTTGGAGGGAAAGGTCTGGGCACGGGCGAGGTGCGGCGTCAGGCCGAGCGCTGCGGTCGCGGCGAGCGCGCGCCGCCTGGAGAGCTTCATGTTTCCTCCGATGATCGTCTTGGGCCCGACCCTAACCCTGCCGGTCACGCATGGCGAGCCGGCCGAGATGGCGTTGCAAGGCGCGTACGAGGGCGAAGCCCGCCTGCAGGGCGATGCCGAAGCACAGGATGCCGATGCCGAACAGAACCAGCTTGTTGCCCAGGGTCGGCATCTGCTCGGCTTCGCGCAAGATCACGGCGATGCCCTCGGTGACTCCAATCGCGGCGCCGGCACTCGACGACATCACCAGCACGAAGAAGGCCCGGGTCACGTTGGGCAAGAAGAGCAGCGCGCCGAGCGGCGAACCCGCCCGGAGCTGCTTCAGCGCCTCGATGCCGTTGTCGGCGACATAGGAGGCCGCATAGGGCACCAGCGACAGTGCCACCGTCATCAGCGGCGATGGCGCGGCCGGCAGGCCGAGCAACGTCGCCTCGGGCGGGATGATGTTCAGCAGGAAGAACATGACGACGAATGTCGGGGCCGCGCGCATCAGGCCGATCAGGGTCGTGGCGATGGCGGCCAGGAAGCCGCCGGAGAGCCGCGCCAGGCCCAGCAGGCCGCCCAGAGCCAGGCCGATCAGCAGCGCGATCGCGGCGATCTCGAAGTTGACCGCCATACCGGCCAGGAACTGCGGCACGAAGTCGGAGGAGATGCGCAGGTTCATGCCGCCACCTGCCGGCGCTCCAGCGCATCCCGGAGCTTGCCGCAGAGCCACACCACGACGATCACGACGGCCACGTAGAAGATCAGGAGCAGCGAGTAGGTGCTGGCCCGGCCGCTGGCGAACGAGGTGATGTCGGTGAGCGCGCTCAGGAGCTCCGGCGCGCCGATGAAGCTGGCGATCGGCGTGCCCTTCGCGGCGTTGATCAGGAACGAGACGATCTGGGTGGCGGACCGGCTGACGGCGCGGCCGAGCAGCTCCAGGGTCGGGATCGACGCGCTGCCGCGTTCGGTCCGCAGCGTATGCATGGCCTCGGCGATCGCCTGGCCGGCGTTGCTGCCGTTCATCAGGCCGAGCGCCACAATGGCGGCGCCGATCGCGACCGTCGAGGAGTAGGCGAAGAGCGCCTGCGCCACCGCGGCGGCGATCACTAGCGTGAGCACGACCGGCGAGGATTGCAGCACGATCACCAGCCCCCGGGCCGGCCAGCGGATCACCGCCGAGCGCGAGCTCTGCACGGCGCCCAGCACGATGGAAAAGGCCAGCGTCGCCGCCAGCGCACCGGCCACCAGCACCAGCGAGTTGATGATGCCTGCCTTGAACAGCAGCCAGGCCGGCATGGTCTTGAACATCGGGAGCTGCAGGCCGATGCCGGTGCGGGCCTCGACCCACTTCTCGACCTCGGCGACCTGCTTGGCGTAGCGGGTCGGCTCGAGAGCGGTGTTGAGCGCCGGCAGGATGCAGACGGGGTTGGAGGTCCCCTTGTCTATGTCGCAGGCGGCACTGCTCCAGACCCGGCGCTGGCTCTCGAGAAAGCCGGTGCCGACATGGTTCTCCTTCGCGATGGCGAGGAAGACGCCATCGCGATGGAAGATCTGGCTCATCAGGTCGAGGGCGCGGGCGAGCCGGTCGCTGCCGTTCAGCGCGACCGCCATTCCCCAGGGAAGCTGCGCGAAGCCGAAGTTCCGGCTGAAGCGGTCGGCGAAGCCGGGCTCGGTGAAGTAGTAGTCGAAGAAGCTGTCGTCCTGCGCGGCCAGCGTGCAGGTCTCGTCCCTGAGCTTGTCCGGCAGCACACCCGCCTCGTCGAACAGCATCAGGCGGGCGTTGTGGGCCACGATCTGGGCGTTCGAGTTGTTGCCGATCGTGACGCAGACCGTGCGGCCGGCGATGTCCCGCCAGTCGCGCACCGGCACGGACTTGGGCCCGACGATGATTGTCTCGGACTGATAGTAATGCGGTCGCACGAAGCGGACCTGATCGTCGCGCTGGGTATTGTGGCCCATGGTCGCGATGGTGACGTCGATCTTGTCGTCGGCCAGCAGCGGGATGCGCGAGGCGGCATTGACGCGCGTGAACACCGGCTCGACGCCGAGGTGCCTGGCCACGGCACGCGCCACGTCGACGTCGTAACCCGAGCGCGTCTGGCCTTCGCGCGTGCCGAACAGCGGATAATATTCGCGCACGCCGGCGCGGAGCTTCTGGTCGCAGAAGATGCGAACGAGCCGATCGAGCCCCGGCTGGCCGCAGGCGCCCGGCGTGGCGGCCTCGCGACGAGCCTGGTCGATCAGGCCGGCGAGCGCGGCATCGGGGGTCTCGGCGCGGGCGGCGCCGCCCAGCAGCAGGAGTCCGCCCGCCAAAGTCGCAAGAAAGCGGGCCGTGAGAAGACGAATCGCAAGCCGCATGTCAGCCGGACGCTTCGGGCACGATCTCGACGATGTGCATGTCGGCGAAGACGTGCGGACCATAGGTCCGGATCGACCTGCCCTCTTCCGCCAGCAGCACCGAGGGGGTCATCAGGGCGACCTTCTCGATGGCGATGTGCACCAGGACCGTGAGCACGACGCGCAGCGAAAGACCATGACGTGCCGCGACCGCCCGCGAGCGCTCGAGATCGACGAACGCGTTGTGGGTGATCAGCGCGCGGCCTCCCGGCGACAGATGGTCGGGCAGGCCCTCGATGAAGGGATCGAGCAGCTCGCGGCCGTCGGGACCGCCCGAGCTCCAGCTCGCCCGCCGCCCCGAGACCGGGCAATGCTCCATGGGAAAGTGCGGCAGGTTGGCGACGATCAGGTCGAAGCGGCGGCCCCCGACTGGCTGCCACATGTCGCCGCAAAAGAGCTCGGCCTGGTAGCCGAGCCCATGCAGCAGCGATCCGCCGGTGTCGACGGCATCCTGCTCGATGTCGACGCCGCAGAGCGAGGCGGCTCCCATCGCACCCAGCGCGGCGAGCAGCACGCCGCTGCCGCAGCCGATCTCGAGGACGCTGGCACTGCGCACCCATTGCGGCTCCATTCGCAGGGCGTGCAGGAGCGCGGCGGTATACTCGCTCGGCCGCAGCGATGCAGTCGCGGGTGACGGCTTGCCGGCGTCGAACATCGCTCAGCGCGACATCTGCAGCGGCGCCCGGCGGGCCGGATCGACGGTGAGGCGACGGACCATCTCGCGGGCGACCGGATCGTCCGGATACTCCGCGAGGACCGCCTGGTAGCGCGCCAACGCCTGGTCGTGGTCGTCGGCGACCAGCGCCTCGTAGGCGCTGCGCGTCAGCCGGCAGAGGCGGGCCGTCGCCTCGTCGGGCTCGAACTGCGGTCCGAGTCCGTAGGCGCCCATGAGCTCGTACACGGGGATGCGCGAGCGGCGGCCTTTGACGACGACGTCGTCGATCGGCCGCACGCAGAGCCGCTCGCCCGCCTCCTTGAAGACGGCGTGGCTGATGCAGGTGTGCGTACCGTACTCCTTGTTGATGCCCTCAAGGCGCGCGGCGATGTTCACGCCGTCGCCCATCACCGTGTAGCTCATACGCTCCTTCGACCCGATATTGCCGACCAGGACGGCATCGCTGTGGATGCCGATGCGAATGCGCAACGGCTTCGTGCCGGCGGCCTCCCAGCGCGCGTTGAGCTCCTTCATGCCTTCGCGGATGCGCAAGGCCGCGAAGCAGGCCTTCTGCGCATGGTCGTCGAGCAGCGCCGGCGCGCCCCAGAAGGCCATGACGCCGTCGCCGATGAACTTGTCGATCGTGCCGTGCTCCTCGTTGACAGCGCGCGTCACGACCTCGAGATAGGCCGAGACGCGCAGCAGCAGCTCCTGCGAAGGCACCTCCTCGGAAAGCGAGGAGAAGGCCTCGAGATCGGAGAAAAAGATGGTGAGGAACCGGCTGTGGCCGCCCAGTTCGAGCTTCTGGTCGGACTCCAGCAGCTCGCGCACCAGGCCGACGGGCACGAAGGCGGCGAAGGACTTCACCGCCGTGTCCAAGGTGTCGATGGCCCGCGACAGGAGCGCCACCTCGCGGATCGGCGAGTGCAGCGGCGGCAGGTTCCGGCCCTCGAGGTCCTGGATCCTGGTGACCTTGAGCGCGAGCCGCTCGAGCGGCGAGGAGATGACGCTCGACAGGAAGTAGATGATCAGGATCTGCAACGCGATAGCCACCAGGCCGAAGAAGAAGAGCTTCCTGTTGTGGTCGTCGAAGGCGCTGGTGAAATCGTCGAGTGGCGTGATGACGAAGAGCTGCCACTTCTTGCCGAAGCCGGCCGGCAGCGTCGTCAGGCTCGCCAGATAGTCCCGGCCGCCGTGCTTGAACGAAAACGACCGCTCGGCATCGCGCGGACGGAAGCTGAAAGCGACGGCGGGAACGTCGTTGCCGAGCGACGTGATGTGCTGCAGCTCCACGCGACCGCCCTGGCTCGCATAGGTCTTCGCGCGGTCCGAGTTGGCGATCACGCGGCCCTGATGGTCGAGGATGTAGGACAGCGTGCCCGGACTGATCTTCCGCTCCGAAAGATAGTCCGACAGCCCGTCGAGCGTGATGTCGGCGGCCGCGACCCCGATCAGTTTTCCGTCCGCGTAGAACGGAGCGCCGACCGTGAAGCCCACAAGTCCGAGGGTGGCGAAGACGTCGACGTCGCTGACCGACAGGCCGCGCCTCTCCTGCGCCGTCCGATACCAGAGCCGGGCGCGCGGATCGTAGGCGGTGGTCTGCTCGGAAGTGCCGAGCTCGCGGCGGTCGGCGTCGAGGAACACATAATGGTCGACAGGGGCCGCGTTCGACGGACGGTCGATCCAGCGGTCGGCATAGCGCGTACCGGCGGGGGGCAGCTTGCCCTGGATCTCCACGGCCGGATCGATCTGGCGGGCCTGACGGAACGAGCCGTCGCTCAGGCCGACATAGGCGCTGATGATCCGGTCGCTATGCTGCACCACGCTGAACAGGTAGTTCACGGAGCCCTTGCCGACGTAGAAGTCGGGCTGCTCCGCCCCGATCGCCGCAGCGCTGCGGACCAGCGACTTTATGGGATCGAAGACGTGCAGGACGTTCTCGATCGCCTCGACGCTGAAGCGCTGCACGAGCTCCTCGGCATTGGCTCGCGCGATCTTCTCGTTCGATACGTAGTTCACCGCCACGATGGCGATGAACACCGGCACCGTCAGGATGACGAACAGCGCCAGGATGCTGGGACGCAGGCGCAGGTTCGTGTCGTGAAGAGGCTTCATGCGCCAGCGGGCACCCTGGAGGCGATCGATTCACTATAGTTGAAAGGTGAATCACCGTCCATTCAGCCGGCTGCGGCGGGCGGCCTCCTGAGATGCCAGTCGCTGACCTGCTGATAGGCGTGGCCCGCGGCGAGAATGGATGCCTCGCCGAAGACGCGTCCGGCGATCTGGAAGCCGACCGGCACGCCATCCGAAGTCATGCCGCCCGGCAGCGTCAGCGTCGGATGCCCGCTCATGTCGCAAGGTGCGGTGTAGCGGAGCCGCGCGGCCACGGTTTCCGGCGTGCGGCCCGCCTTCGCGAGCTCGTCGATCGTCCACGTCGACTTTCCCATGACCGGCAACAGGAGAAGATCGACCGACGCCAGCAGCCTGCTGAAGGCGCCCGTCAGGGCCGCGCGACGAAGCTGGATCTTCGCGAGATCCATGGCCGAGAGGCTCCGGCCCTGGTCGATGAGGCCGGCCAGGATCGGACCATACTCGGCCGCGCGCGACGGATAGGTCGCCTCGTGCGCGACCGCCGTTTCGGCGCCGCACAGCGCCACCCAGTCGGCGGACGCCTTGAGGAACTCCTGCGGCAAGGCCACGTCGACGATGGTGGCGCCGGCGCGCTTCAGCCCGTCGACCGCGTTCGCGAGCGCACGCTCGGCGTCGGCGTCGAGACCCAGCATGTTGGTCGGCAGGCCGATGCGCTTGCCGCGCACGCCGCCCGCGGTCGCGGCTGCGTAGTCGGGCACGTCGAGGTCGACCGCGGTTGGATCGTCGGCATCGGCGCCGGCAATCACGCCAAGCATGATCGCCGCATCGAGCGCGCTGCGCGCCATCGGGCCGATATGGTCGAGCGACTCGGCGAGCGGAAAGACTCCGGCGCGACTCACCCTGCCCCATGTCGGCTTGAGGCCCGACAATCCGTTCATGGTCGAGGGGAAGCGGATCGAGCCGCCGGTGTCGGAGCCGAGCGAGGCGAAGCAGAGGCCGGCCGCGGTCGCCACGCCCGAGCCCGACGAAGAGGTGCCGGGCCAGTAGGCGGTGTTCCACGGATTGACCGGCGTCGGCATCTTGGGGTGATGGGCGCCGTAGGCGCCTTCGGTCATCTGAAGCTTGCCGAGGATGACCGCGCCGGCCGCCCTCAGCCGTGTGACGACGGTCGCGTCCTTCGACGGAATATTGGTGCGATGGATGGTCATGCCGGCGGCGGTCGGGACGCCCGCGGTGTTGCAGAGGTCCTTCACCGCGATCGGCACGCCGTGCAGGGGCCCGCGCGATCTGCCGGCCGACGTCTCGGCGTCGAGGCGCTTGGCATCGGCGAGCGCCTGCTCGGGCGTCGGCGTGATGTAGCTCTTGAGTGCGGGATCGAGACGCGCGATGCGATCCAGCATCGTCTGCGTGAGCTCGCCGGAGGAAACCTTGCGCGCCTTCAGGCGCCGCGCGACCTCATCGAGCGACAGGTAATGCAGATCGTCAGACATGCGAACGCCCTCTAGAGAACCCTATCCATCACCTGGATATGTTCGCCGCGATAGTCGCGCCGCTCAAGCGGCTGCCAGCCGAGGCCGGCATAGAGAGCGGGGGCGGAGGACGTGAAGAGATAGAGGCGCTTGTAGCCGAGCTCGCGGGCCTTGCCTTCGACGGCGCGCACGAGCGCCGAGGCGATGCCCTTCTTGCGATGTTCGGGAGGGACGTAGACGCTCGCAAGCCAGGGATTGCGGGGATCGCCCACCAGGTCGTCGAAGATGAGTGCTGCGGTGCCGATGAGGCCACCGTCTTCGCCGAGGGCGACGAACGTGACCGGAACCCGGTCGACGTTCATCTCTCCTCGGACTTCGGCCAGCCGCGTCTGCGGCGTCTGGCTTTCGTTCAGATGGCCCCACTCGGCGAAGCCCCAGACCGAGACTTGCTCGGCCAGATCGGGACGCTCGGCGAGTGGGACGATCTTCATGCCGTCAGTCGGCGGCCTTCAGGTTGACGGCGGCGGAACGGCCACGCTCGGTGGCGATCTCGTAGCTGATCTTCTGGCCCTCGTTCAGGCCGTTGAGGCCCGAGCGCTCGACCGCGCTGATGTGCACGAACACGTCCTTGCCGCCGTCGCTCGGCTGGATGAACCCGAAGCCCTTGGTGGCGTTGAACCACTTCACGGTGCCAGTAGCCATTCTCTCTCTCCTAGGCAGTTTGACGAGCACACATATGCGCGCGGACGGAGCGCTCGCTGCAACCGCCTGCGACAACCGATGAATTTGGGTGATAGCTCGTGGGGGAAGTCCGTGGCCGCTGTGGGCTGGGCCGCCAAAGCAAGGCCAAGTTCGTAGTCGTATCGCCGCATATGGGGGTGTAACGCCGGGAAGTCAAGTTGGCTCCCTGCGATCCATCACATTGTTGCTCCGATCTTCCATGGCTCGAATTCGTCGTCCCCGATACCCAGTGCTTCCGACTTCGTCTTCTGGCCCGAGGCCGTGGCGAGAATAAGGTCGAAGATGCGCTTGCCGTTCTCCTGGATCGTCTCCTCGCCGTCGACGATGGTGCCGCAGTTGATGTCCATGTCGTCAGTCATGCGTCGATAGAGCGAGGTATTCGTCGCAAGCTTGAGTGAAGGCGTCGGCTTGCAGCCGAAAACGCTGCCGCGACCGGTCGTGAAGCACAGGACGTTGGCCCCGCCGGCCACCTGTCCCGTGGCGGACACCGGGTCGTAGCCGGGCGAGTCCATGTAGACGAACCCTTTTGCGGTGATCAGCTCTGCATATTTGTACACGTCGACCAGGCTCGTCGTGCCACCCTTCGCAACTGCACCCAAGGATTTCTCGAGAATGGTCGTGAGACCGCCGGCCTTGTTGCCGGGCGACGGGTTGTTGTTCATCTCACCGCCAGTGCGAGCACAATGATCCTCCCACCAGCGGATGCGCTCGACGATCTTCTCGCCGACTTCCCTGCTCACGGCGCGGCGCGTCAGCAGATGCTCGGCGCCATAGATCTCCGGCGTCTCCGACAGCACCGCCGTGCCGCCGTTGCGCACCAGCAGGTCGACGGCCGCGCCGAGCGCGGGATTGGCGGAGATCCCCGAGTAGCCGTCCGAGCCGCCGCACTGCAGCGCGAGGATCAGTTCGCTGGCCGGGATCGGCGCGCGCGTCACCTTGTTCGCTTCGGGCAGCAACTCCTTCAGGAAGCCGACGGCGCGGCCGACGGTCTTCGCGACGCCGCCCTCGTCCTGGATCGCCATCGGGATCAGCTTCGGGCCTTCCTTCAGACCCTCGGCGTTCATCAGGCCCGAGATCTGGTTGGTCTCGCAGCCCAGCCCCAGCACCACGACCGCCGCCATATTGGGATGCTTGGCATAGCCCGCGAGCGTGCGGCGCAGCACATCCATCTCGAGGCCGGACGCGGCCATGCCGCAGCCGCCGCCGTGGGTCAGCGGCACCACGCCGTCGATGTTGGGGAACTCCGCGAGCAGCGGCTCGAGGCGGGAAGCGATCATGCGGCTGGTCGCTGCCGAGCAGTTCACCGTGGTCACGATGCCGATGTAGTTGCGCGTAGCGGCGCGACCATCGGCGCGGCGATAGCCCTGGAAGGTCGCCGGCGGCACGATGAAGTCCGTCGGATGGGAATCGGCACAGAACGCATAGTCGCGCTCGAAGTCGCCCATGACGCAGTTGTGGGTGTGCACGTGCGTGCCCGGCGCGAGATCCTCGGTCGCGAATCCGATGATCTGATTGTACTTGCGCAGCGGCTCGCCGGCCTTCACCGGCCTTGTGAGAATCTTGTGACCGGGCGGCACGCTCGTCGCGGCCGCCACGTCTCCCTCGACCTTGGTGCCGGGCAGGATGTCCATGCGCGCCACGATGACGTTGTCGGCGGGATGCAGGCGGATGGTGAGCGGTGCGGTCATGGCGTCCTCGCGGCGGCAGGAGGGATCAGGCGGCGCGCTTGGCGCGGATGGCATCGATGGCGGCGAAGAGCTTCGTGCACTCCGCCTGCTCCAGGGATCGCAATGGCGCCCGCATGCGGCTCCACGCGACCGGGTCCTTACGTCGGTGGCCGACCAGCGCCTTGCAGGCGGCGGTGAAGGCGAAGGGCATGAGCTGCTCGATGATCAGGGCGATGCGCGGCTCCTCGATGCCGTTGACCGGCGCCTGCATCAGGTCGGGCGCGATGTTGGCCAGCCCGCAGATCGTGCCCGAGGCGCCGAGGTTCATCGCCTTGGCGAGCAACCGTTCGTCGCCGATCAGGATGTGAAGGTCGGCATGCTGCTTCAGCAGCGCCTCGCCGTTCGCCCAGTCACCCGACGAATCCTTCACGCCCTTCACCTGTGCCGAATACGCCTTCTTCAGCCGTCCGACCAGATCGACCGACAGGCCGACCGAAGTGACCTGCGGGATATGATAGAGGATGACGTTGCTCGCCTGGGGGCCGAGTCCGCTCAGGACCGCAGCGAACCAGTCGAACAACGCCTCGTCTCCCGGGTTCTTGAAGTAGAACGGCGGCGCCAGCAGGAAACTCGGGCAGCCCAGCATCAGGCCGGCGCGGCCCTGCGCGACCGCATCCTCGACCGAGGACGCGGCAATGCCGACCACGAGCTGCGTCTTCGGATCGACGCCTGCGCCGACCAGCGCGCCCAGCGCGCGGTTGCGCTCGTTGAGGCCGAGCGAGGCGCCCTCGCCCGTCGTGCCAAACACGGTGAGGCTGGTGCAGCCGTTGGCCAGCGACTGGCGGCCGTGCGCGACCAAGCGCGGCAGGTCGATGGAGCGATCCTCGGAGAAAGGCGTGGCGAGGGCCACGGAGAGCCCGAAGCGGTCTTTGCGGAGTGGCACGGTGTTTCCTCGGTTTTCCTTGCCGCCACCCTAGCAAAAAGAAGCGGGGCGCCGAAGCGCCCCGCGGAAGCATTACCGTTCGGCCGTCCTAGCGGCGGCGGTTGTCGTAATTGTCGACCGCGTTGGGAACACCGTCGCGATCCTTGTCGCCCCAGGCCTGGTCGCGACGGTTGTCGTACATGTCGTGACGGTTCGGGATGCCGTCGCCGTCGCGGTCCCAGCGGCTGGCCTGGTAGCGCCAGCGCTCGCGACCGTTGTCGTAGTAGCGCTCCCAGCGATCCGGCACGTAGACGTAGCCCGGACGCGCCACCTGCCAGGAGCCCGGCGTCCACACATATTGGTCGTTGACCAGACGGTAGTGTCCCGGCGCCCAGATATGGCCCGGACGCGCCGGCGGAATCGCCTCGTAAGGCGGCGGCGGCGGTGGTGCGCCGAAGGTTACGGTTACTTGCGCGTCAGCCGGGCTGAAAGGTGCTGCAGCGATCGTCGCCGTGCCGAAGGCCGCCGCGGCGGCAAGAGTGGTCAGAGCAATTCGCTTCATCATGACATCCTCCTTTCCGTCAGTCGCGGCCCCAGCCCCAGCCGTTGTTCCATCCGTTGCCGTTCCAGCCGTTGTTCCAGCCGGTATTCCAGGCCGGCTGCTGATACCGCCAGTGGCCGTTCACCCAGACCCGGCGGCCGTGGTGCCACGCCCAATGGGCCGGCACCCAGACGCGCTGCGGCGGCGGCGCGTAGTAGCGCGGCTGCGGCGGGCCGAAGTAGATGCTGACACCCTGGGCGGCAGCCGGCGTGACGGCCGCGGGACCAAGCGCCGCCGTCGTGAAAGTGGCGGCGGCGGCGAGTGTCGTGAGCGCGATACGCTTCAACATTGTCACCTCCATGAAGAGCGGCACCGGAGTGCCGCCTCGTATGGAGATAAGGATTCCCGGGCGCAAAGGTGCCTTTACACTCGGGGAATTCGCGCGCGGATTGCGCCTACTTTCCGCCACGTCATTTTCCGGCCACGAGCAGGACGATGACACCCACGACGCTGACGACGATCCCCAGCAGGCCGACCGCGTGAAGGCGCTCGTTGCGCAGGAAGAGATAGCTCATCACCACCGCCATCAGCGGGAACAGGGCGACGAGCGGCGCCACCAGGGTGATCGAGCCGAGGCCGAGCGCGGCATAGAGAAGAAAGGTCGCCGTGCCGTTGGCGAACCCGACGCCCAGGAACCACAGCACACCCGTGCGCTCGGCCGGCCCTTCGCGCCAGGCGCGGCGGCCGACCAGCGAGAGGATCACCACCGCCGACATCATGTAGCCGACCGCCGCCGCCGCCAGCGGCTCGGGCCACATCGCGAGCCCCGCCTTGATCGCGGGCTGGATCGAGCCGCGCACTAACGCCGCCGCCAGCGGCAGGCAGAGCACCCACACCGACCAGTGCCGGCCGCCCGCGCCACCACGCAGTGCAAGGAGAGCCACGCCGCCCACCACCATGGCGAGGCCGAGGAGCTGCAGGAGGCCCAGCGTCTCGCCGAGGAACAGCACGGCACCCAGCGCCGCGAAGATCGGCGTCACGTTGCCGACCGCGCCCGACACGGCGGGCCCCAGCGCCTCGTTGGAGCGGACGGCCAGGATCGAGACCGCGACCGGGAAGATGCAGCCCACGGCGGCGAAGATCAGCGCCGCCTCCCAACTGAAGGTGCTCCAGTCGACGAACACGATGGAGGCGACCCACGCCACCACCAGCGCGCCGCCGATGGAATAAAGAGGCGAGCGCCAGGACGGCATGGTCCTGAGCCCGTACTGGGTCAGGATCAGGGCCAAAGCAAAGCAGAAGGCCGCCCCCAAAGCGGTTATGGCCGCGCCGCTCATCGTCTGCTATGTCCGCCCGCTTCGAGGGACGGACGAGGAAAGTATGGACACGCTCACCTACTGGAA
>CAYRBQ010000035.1:0-15027 GCA_964422305.1 uncultured Reyranella sp.
CGGCGGCTGCGAGCTCGAAGTTCTTCAGCGCCTTCTCGACCTGGGTGGACAGAGACACGCTCATGAAGACGTTGACCGAGAGGCCCACCGACTTGGCGTCGACCTGCGCCGCATAGCCCTTGATGACGCCCGCCTCCTCCAGCGCCTTGACGCGCCGCCAGCAGGGCGACGAGGAGAGGCCGACCTGCTCGGCGAGGTCGGCGTTGCTCAGGCGGCCGTCATGCTGCAGCCGTTCGAGAATGCGCCGGTCGATGGCATCCAGGGAGATCATTGCTCGATATGGGCAAAAAGAGGGTAAATCTACCCTATACAGCCTGTTCCGAAACCCGAACGCAAGGACCTTCCAGCCCACGAGGCGTATTCGATGGCCATGACCACCCTCGCCCCCGTCCAGTGTCTTCGCCTGCTGCGCGAGCTGGAGCGCAAGGTCCTGTGGCTCTCCGCCTGGACGATCCATCACGCCAACCATCTCCGCCCCAACCGCGACGGGCTCAAGGTCGGCGGTCACCAGGCCTCGTGCGCCTCGCTGGCGACGGTCATGTCGGCGCTCTATTTCTCGGTGCTGAGGCCCGAGGATCGTGTCGCGGTGAAGCCGCACGCCTCGCCGGTGTTTCACGCCATCCAGTACCTGTTCGGCCACCAGACGCAGGAGAAGCTCGAGCGCTTCCGCGCGCTGGGCGGCGCGCAGTCCTATCCCTCGCGCACCAAGGACATCGACGACGTCGACTTCTCGACCGGCTCGGTGGGCCTCGGTGTGGCGATGACCCTCTTCTCCTCGCTGGTGCAGGACTATGTGCGCCTGAAGAGCCTGGGCGACGGCGAGCGGCCGACGGGACGCATGGTGGCGCTGGTGGGCGACGCCGAGCTCGACGAGGGCAACATCTTCGAAGCGCTGCTCGAAGGTTGGAAGCACGACGTCCGCAATCTCTGGTGGGTGATCGACTACAATCGCCAGAGCCTCGACGGCGTGGTCAACGACCGCCTGTTCGGCCGCATCGGCGAGATGTTCGAGCTGGTGGGCTGGCGGATCGTCACGCTGAAGTATGGCAAGCTGCTCGAGGCCGCCTACGCGCAGCCCGACGGCGAACAGCTCCGGCAATGGATCGACGCCTGCCCCAACTCGCTCTACTCGGCGCTGGTGTTCAAGGGCGGCGCGGGCTGGCGCGAGGCGCTGACACGCGACCTCAACCAATATCCCGGCATCCGACGCATCCTCGAGCAGCACGACGACGAGGCGCTGCACCGGCTGATGACCAACCTCGCCGGCAACGACATGCAGGCCGTGCTCGACGCGTTCGAGAACGTGAACGACGACGTGCCGACCTGCTTCATCGCCTACACGATCAAGGGCCAGGGCCTGCCCTTCGCCGGCCACAAGGACAACCACTCGGGCCTGATGACGCTCGACCAGATGGCGGGCTTCAAGAAGGGCATGGGCATCGCCGACGGCGAGGAGTGGCAGAAGTTCGCGGGCCTCAAGGCGACGCCCGCCGAGCTGCAGGCCTTCGTCGACGCGGCCCCCTTCAACGCGCAGGGCAAGCGGCGCACCACGGCGCCGGTCGTGGCGATCCCGGCCGCGCTGCCCAGGCCCAACGACAGGAAGTCGAGCACGCAGGAAGGCTTCGGCAAGATCCTGAACGCGATCGCCGCCGAGGACAGCGAGCTCAGCCGGCGCATCGTCACGACCTCGCCCGACGTCACGGTCTCCACCAACCTCGGAGCCTGGGTGAACCGGCGCGGCCTGTTCGGCCACACCGAGGCCGAGGACGTGTTCCGCGAGCTCAAGGTCGTGTCGGCGCAGCTCTGGCGCAAGACGCCGCGCGGCCAGCATATCGAGCTGGGAATCGCGGAGAACAACCTCTTCCTGCAGCTCGCGGCGATGGGGCTGAGCCACCAGCTCTTCGGCGCCCGCCTGCTGCCCGTCGGCACGCTCTACGACCCGTTCATCGCCCGCGGCCTCGATGCGCTGAACTACGCCTGCTACCAGGATTCGCGCTTCATGCTGGTCGCGACACCGTCCGGCGTGACCCTGGCGCCGGAAGGCGGCGCGCACCAGAGCATTCACACACCGCTGATCGGCATCGGCCAACCCGGCCTGCTCTCCTACGAGCCGACCTATGTCGACGAGCTCGCGATCCTGATGCGGCACGGGCTCGACTACATGCAGCAGGACAAGGGCGGCTCGGTCTACCTGCGCCTCTCCACGCGCAGCCTCGCCCAGCCCGAGCGCACCCTGTCGGCGGACCAGCAGGCCGACATCGTGAACGGCGGCTACTGGTACGTCGAGCCCGACGCCGGCGCGGACGTGGCGATCGTCGCCATGGGCGCGGTGACGCCCGAGGCGATCGCCGCTCACGAGAGCGTGGTGCGCGACTTCGCAGGCGCCGGCCTGCTGGTGCTGACGTCGCCCGACAGGCTGCACGCCGACTGGCTCGCCGCGCAGCGGAACCGCGGCCGCACCACAGGGATCGTCGACCGCTCGGCGGCGCCGGTCGAACGCCTGCTGGCGCCCTTGTCGCGCGATGCGCGCATCGTCACGGTGATGGACGGCCATCCGCTGGCGCTGTCGTGGCTGGGCTCGGTGCGCGGCCAGCGGGTCGTGCCGCTCGGCATCGAGGCGTTCGGCCAGTCGGGCGACATTCCCGACCTCTACCGGACCTACAAGCTGGATGCGGCGGCGATCATCGACGCGGTGGCGCGCGCCCTCTAAAATGGCGGCGTGAAAGTAGACGGCAAACCCTACCGCACCATCTGGCTCGGCGCCGACGGCGCCACCGTCCAGGTCATCGACCAGACCCTGCTGCCCCACCGCTTCGTGGTGCGCGACCTCCGGACCATGGAAGACGCGGAAATCGCCATCCGCACCATGATCGTGCGCGGTGCGCCGCTGATCGGCGCCGCCGCGGCCTACGGCATGGCGCTCGCCATGGCCGCCGATCCCTCCGATGCGATGCTGGCCCGCGCCTACACCTTCCTGATGGAATCGCGGCCGACCGCCGTGAACCTGCGCTGGGCGCTCGACGATGTGCGCGCGCTGCTGGCGCCGCTGCCAGCCGCCAAGCGTCGCGAGGCGGCGTACAGGCGCGCCGCCGAGATCTGCGACGAGGATGCCGAGATCTGCCGCCGCATCGGCGAGAACGGCCTCGGCCTCATCCGCAAGCTGAAGCCGCGCGACAAGAGCGGCCGCATCAATGCGCTCACTCATTGCAACGCGGGCTGGCTGGCGACCGTCGACTGGGGCACGGCGCTGGCGCCGATCTACCAGGCCCACAATGCCGGCATCCCCATCCATGTCTGGGTCGAGGAGACGCGGCCCAGGAACCAGGGCGCCAGCCTGACGGCCTGGGAGCTCGGCAAGCACGGCGTGCCGCACACCGTGATCGCCGACAATGCCGGCGGCCACCTGATGCAGCACGACCAGGTCGATTTCGTGATCACCGGCACCGACCGCACGACACGGCGCGGCGACGTCTGCAACAAGATCGGCACCTACCTGAAGGCGCTGGCGGCGCACGACAACGGCGTGCCTTTCTATGTCGGCCTGCCCTATCCCACGATCGACTGGACGATCGAGGACGGGGTGCGGGAGATCCCGATCGAGGAGCGCAACGCGCGCGAGGTCACCCACATGACCGGCCGCACCGAGGCGGGCGACATGACCACGGTGCAGATCGTGCCCGATGGCAGCCCGGCCGCGAACCCGGCCTTCGACGTCACGCCGGCGCGGCTGGTGACGACGCTGGTCACCGAGCGCGGCACCTGCGAGGCGAGCGAAGCGGGCCTCCTCTCCCTCTATCCCGAGCGGGCAAAAGCGGCGTGAAGATCACGCCGGCCGCCAAAGCCACCCTGGGACTTGGGCTCACGCAGATCGTGGGCTGGGGCACGACCTTCCTGATGCCCTCGGTGCTCGGCCGACATATCGAGCGCGATCTCTCGCTGCCGAGCGAGGTCGTCTATGGCGGCATCACCGTGATGTTCGGCGTGAGCGCGCTCTGCTCGCCGCGCATCGGCCGCCTGATCGATGCCAGCGGCGCGCGCGGCATCATGGCCGTCGGCTCGCTCGCCTACGCCGCCTCGCTGGCCGCCCTCGCCCTGAGCCAGGGCCTGGCGAGCTACCTCCTCTGCTGGGCCGCGATGGGGCTCGCCTCGGCGCTGGCGCTCAACACGCCGGCCAGCATCGCGCTCGCCCAGGTCGCCGGCGCCCGCGCCCGGCAGGCGATCGCGCTCCTCGCCATCATCGGCGGCTTCGCCTCGACCGTGTTCTGGCCGGTCGCCGAGGCGCTCGAGACGCTGGTCGGCTGGCGCGGCGTGCTGTTCGCCTATGCCGCCATGCATCTCGCGATCTGCGCGCCGGTCCACCTGCTGGTGCTGCCCGGCCGGCCGAAGGCGGCGACGCAGAGCAGCGCCGCGGCGGGTCCCGCGCCCGCCGCCTCGGTCGAGACGCGGCGCGTGTTCCTGCTCCTGGCCCTCGCCTTCTCGTGCGGCGCCTTCATCTTCACCGGCTTCATCGTGCACGCGATCGGCGTGCTGCGCGGCCTCGGTCACGATCCGGCGACCGCGCTGCTGCTCGCCTCGCTGATCGGGCCGGCACAGGTCGGCGTGCGGCTGGTCGAGCTCGCCTTCGGCCACCGCTACTCGATCATGAGCTCCACCCTGTTCGCCGCCGCCGTGCTGCCCCTCGGCCTCGGGCTCGCCTGGGCAGCCGGCGGCAACTTCGCGATCGCGCTGCTCTGCCTGCTGGCCTACGGCATCGCCAACGGGCTGAAGGCGGTGCTGCGCGCCACCCTGCCGCTCGCCCTGTTCGGGCGCGCCCAGTTCGGCACCTGGCTCGGCCGCCTCGCGCTGCCGCAAGGCATCGTCTCGGCCGCCGCGCCACCGGTCCTAGCGGCGGTGATGGCCAACTGGGGCGCCGAGGGCATGCTGGCGCTCTGCTTCGCGATCGCCACGGTGGCCCTCGCCGCCACCGTGATGCTCGCCCGCCTGAGCGGTCCGACACACTGAATTCCCGGACACGAGCTGTCCGGGAACTGTTCGGCCGAGCGAAGCTCGGCCCAGCCGCGCTACAGCGACACCGCCGTCCCGACGCGTCTGCGACGGGCCTTCGATGCAGCATTTGCGCGGTCTTTTTGATTTTCGAGTGCTACACCGCGACGTACCGCTTTGTAGCAGTTGTCGCAGCCCGCACGTCGAGCCGACGTAAGAATCGCCGGTCGTTTTGCTTTCATTCGACAAGGGAACGCTGCGCGCTCCGGGGACACCTCCGGGCTGCCAGCACTGCTGGCAACTTGGGAGGCTCGTGCGGTCGGTTGGGTCCGCCGTCTTGGTGGTTCGGGCGCGGTCAGGACCGGCCCATGATAGTCAATTTCCTATCATATTCCTGCTGAACCTGCAAGTGGTCCCGAAAGATTTTCGTGTCGGCAATGCTGGCACCGCTCTTGGGACTGGGCTTCGCCATTCTCGCCGCAGGCGTGCACTCGCAGACGGCCGGCGCCGCCCGGAGAACGCCTCACCTGCAGGCCGGTGCGCCCGTTCCCTTGGCACGCCACTGCTTCAGGCAGTCGCTCTCCTCCTTCATCACCAGCGGCACGAACAGCAAGGCCTGCTGACCGCCGATAAGCTGCTGCTGGTTGATCCAGGTGCCCGGCGCCGGGACCGGCGTGCGATAGCGGATCACGCTCTCACCGGCCGCCGCGGTGATGGTCGGCGTCTCGACGATCGGCTCGGGTCCATAGATGCCGGCAGCCGTCGCCTGCCCCACGCGGCGCCCACCGCTGACCAGCCAGAGCTGGTTCTGCTTGGCCGACGCATAGGGAAAGAAGTCCGCGCGGCCGGTCGGCGGATCGTTTACGGCGTAGAGCTTCGCGTCGATCTGGACCTTGAGCGGCTCGGGCCGCCCCGCCGGCGCGGCGAGGATGTCCGCGCGCAGCGCGCCGTAGAGACCGCCGGCCTCCGGGACGCGCAGCTCGTCCGCCACGGCGAGGCCGATCCGGCCGAGCGGCGTGTCGACCACCACGGGCGCACTGCCAGCACTCGCCCAGGCAGCCGCTGTCGCAGACAGGTGCGCGGCCCGATAGCGCCCCAGCACGGCGCCGTCGGGGCCGGCGAGAACGACGGTGTGAAAGACCTTGTCTCCCTCGCGTTCGGGATAGCTGCCCACCAGATAGCCGCCGCCGGCGCGCGCGGCGGCCGACAGCGCCTGCTCGAAGGTGCCGCCGGGGGTTTCGGCCCTGGCCTTGATCTCCGGCGCCGGCAAGTCCGACGCCAGAGCGGAGAGCTCCGGCAGCACGAGCAGCTCGCCGGCCCCCGGCCGCGACGACGAGAGCAGCGACGGCCCGTCGGGCCACTGCGCAGCCGACAAGGCGACCGTACGCACCGTCGACGTGGCGTTGCCGTCGGTCGGGCTGCGGTGCAACGCAAGCAGCGGCACGTAGAGATCGGGACGGCGGCGCGCGAGCTGGGCGGCTCGCTCGGCATCGGCCTCGGCTGGCACGATGCTCGCGGCGAAGACACCGGCCAGGCGGCGTGAGGGTCTCGGGCGGCACCACAGGAGCCTGCACGAGCTTCTCGCCCTTCGGCGACCAGATGCTCGATCCGCCGTTGTAGTAGAGTTTGCCGCCGGTGACCGGGTTGGTCTCGACGCCGCTCCGCGTCGCACCGACCACCCACACGCCGTTCTGCGCGCTCATGTACTGGACGTTGGCGACGGTCGAGTGGTTGCCCGTCGCCTGGGCCGCGGGCGTGCCCGGCATCACGCGATCCGATACCGAATGCCAGGCGATGATCTGCGCGCCGCGCAGCGCGGCGAGGCGCGCGTACTGCCAATAGGTGTCGTCGTAGCAGATGAGGAGCGCGATGCGGCCGAGCGGCGTCTCGAACACCTCGACGCCCGTGGTGCCCGGCGCGAAGACCTTCTGGTCCTGCGGATTGAGTCCGTTCTTGCGATACTTGCCGACGATGCCGTTCGGCCCCATCAGCACCGCGGTGTTGTAGGCGAGGCCGGTCGCCTCATCGCGTTCGGCGATGCCGACGCTCATGTGCATGCCGGTACGCCGCAGGACGGGCAGCAGCGCCGCCGTCGTCTTTCCCGGGATCGTGTCGAGGAATGGCGCGATCTGCTGCGGTCCGCTGAAGAGGTAGCCGCTGACCGCCGTCTCGGGAAACACCGCATAGTCGACGTTCTGCCGACTCACCTGCTCGGCCGCCTGGGCGAGGCGCGCGACGTTGCCGTCGAGATCGCCCCAGGCCGGCACGAAATCCACCGCCGCGACACGGATCGCCTTCTGGCCGGCCGGCGCCTGCGCCGCCGCACCGCCCGCGACCACGATCCATCCGGCAATCGCCACGACGATCGCAATGGCCCGACATCCAATGAACACCCGCATGCCTCCCCCGATTCGATGGAAACGATATTGCATTGTGCGCGCAACATCTAGCATGACGTGCCTTGGTGAAGACTAAGCCGCCTCGCGCCGGCAGAGGCAGGAGGCGCGGATCGGCACCTCGGCGCGGGCCAGCGCCAGGTCGAGGCGGGCCTTGATCAGCGGTGCGTCGGCCTTCTCGCCGCGCCGGATCAGGCATTCGTGCAGCCCGTGCAGGCTCCACACATTCTCGGGATGCCAGCAGGCGCGGTTGGTCTTGCCGTCGAAGCCGAGGTCGGCGCGATAGACCGCCTCGGCTTCCTCGAGATGGCCCTGCTCCAGCAGTAGCGCACCCAGCGCGTGGCGCGTCGGCTGCATCCAGCCCCACGGCTCGTCGTAGGGCAGCGCGTCGTCCAGCTCGACAGCACGGCGCAGATGGGCGAAGGCGAGATCGAAGTTGCCGCGGCGATACTCCAGCTCGCCGGTCAGCATCTCCTCGGCGATGGCCAGCATGTCGACCATGGTGTTGTTGTGCAGGCGCCGCGATTCGGGCACCCGCGCCTTGGCGGCGCGGAAGGCCTCGCGCATGCGCTCCGCCGCCTCGATCTCGCCCAGCACCGAATGCGCCACGCCCTTGGCGTAGAGCGTCATCGCCGTCGTCCCGCAATAGAGCGCCTGATCCTTCGGCAGCTCCTGGGCGATGATCTCGCGCCACTTGCCGAAGCGCACCAGCACATGCTGCTTCACCGCGAGATAGCTTTCGATGAAGTCGGCCATCGGCGGGGAGGGAATGCGCAGCAGCTCCTCGGGTGTGGTGTCGATCAACTCCTGCGCCGCCTTGATGGCGGGAGTGTACTGGCCGAGGAACATGGCGCCGTAGACCACGAAGTGATGGTCGTGACTGCGGTAGAGCGCGTAGACGTTCATGGCGCCCTCGCGCGCCAGGAACTTGCGGTCCACCGCGACGGCCTTCTGGTTGTAGACCACGACGTCGCGGTAGTTGCCGCACAGCACGTCGATATGGGTCGGCATGTGGATCAGGTGGCCGGAGTCGGGCACGAGGTCGCGCAGCCGGTCGCCGGCGCGCAGCGCCCGCTGCGGAAACGGCGACATCTCCATCAGGTGGACATAGAGGTGCAGCAGGCCGGGATGGTCCCAGCTCGCGGGGATGTCGCGGAACGCCTGCTCCAGCACCTCGACAGCCTCGTCGGTGCCGGCACCCGGCGTCGCCTTGCCGGTCTTGAGGTCCCACATCAGCCAGGGCGTCTCGTTCATGATCGCCTCGACGAAGACCGAGCGCAGGTCTAGATCGTCGGGATGGGCCTTGAAGAGCTTGCGCATCTCGACGGTGAAGGCCTTGTCCCAGTGCTTCTGGTCGTCGATCGCCTCGCGCTGCGGGTAGCGCGCCGGCAGGGAGCGGATCAGCGCCTGCTCGACCGGCGAGGCCTTGTCGATGACGGCGAGGGCGTTCTTCATGGCGTCATAGGAGGCCGCGAGGGCCGCCTGCTTGCCGGCGTCGTCGTAACGGTGCCAGGGCAGGTTGTAGTTGGGGCCGGCGGCGTAGGCGATGCCCCAGTGCGCCATGGCGCAGTCCGGATCGTTCTCCACCGCCTTGCCGAAGCACTTGATCGCCTCGGCGTGGTTGAAGCCGTAGAGCCAGTTGAGGCCCCGGTCGAACCAGACCTGCGCCTGCGGCGAGGACGTGGTCACCTTCCGGCTCCAGGATCCGAGATCGTAGTAGTCGTCCATCGCTGCCCCCTTCGTGCCGCCGACCTGTCGCAACCATCGTGGCATGCTACAGTTTGCCACCGACCATGTTCGATCTCCATTCCCTCACGCTCGGCTTCCTGGTCGCGCTCGGCGTCGGCCTGCTGATCGGCATCGACCGCGAGCGAAAGAAGGGCGAGGGGCCGACTCGCGGCGCCGCGGGCCTCAGGACCTTCACGCTCGCCTCGCTAGCCGGGGCCGTCGGCATCGCGGTCGGCGGCCAGATCCTGCTGGCAGCGGTCGTGCTGGGGGCCGTGACCTTCGCCGGTCTCTCCTACTGGCATGCCCGTGAAGCCGACCCGGGCCTCACGACCGAGATGGCGCTGGTGGTGACGACGCTGCTCGGGGCGCTCGCCATACACGAGCCGGCCTATGCGGCAGGGACCGGCGTCATCGTGGCGGTTCTGCTGAACGCGCGCATGGCACTGCACCGCTTCGCACGTTCGGTGCTGACCGACGAGGAAATCCGCGATCTCCTGATCTTCGCCGCCGCGACGCTGGTCGTGCTGCCGCTGCTGCCCGACCACCCGATCGGCCCTTACGACGCGATCAACCTGCGCACGGTCTGGCTGATCGTGGTCCTGGTGATGGCGGTCGGCGGTGCGGGCTACATCGCCGTCAGGATAGTCGGCCCGCGCTTCGGCCTGCCGCTCGCGGGCCTCGCCTCGGGCTTCATCTCGAGCTCGGCGACGATCGGCGCGATGGGCGCGCGCGCCGCCAAGGAACCGGCGCTGTGCCGGCCGGCCGCCGCGGGCGCGGTGTTGTCCTCGGTGGCCACGGTCGTCCAGCTCGCCATCCTGATCTCCGCCATCAGCCTGCCGACGCTAGACGCATACCTGATGCCGCTGCTCCTCTCGGGCGCCGCGGCCGTGCTCTATGGAGGTGCCTTCACCCTGTGGGCGCTGAAGCAACGCGGCTCTCCCGACGAGACGACGGGCAGCGCCTTCAGCCTCAAGACGGCCCTGCTGTTCGCCGCCGTCCTGGCCGTGGTCCTGCTGCTCGCCGCCGCCCTGCAGGACTGGTTCGGGGAGCTGGGCGTCATTTTGGCCGCCGGCGCCTCGGGCTTTGCCGACACCCATGCGCCGGCGATCTCGGTCGCCTCGCTGGTCGCCGAAGGCCGCCTGCAGCCGCACGCCGCTGTGATCCCGATCCTCGCGGCGTTCACCACCAACACCGTCACCAAGATGGTCTTCGCCTTCACGGCCGGTGGCGCCCGCTTCACGCTCTACGTCGCGCCGGGCCAGCTCCTCATGCTCGCCGCCGCCTGGGCGGGGCTGCTGTTCGTTCCTGCGCAGGGCTGAGATTGCGTACCCTCGTCCTGCTTCCCGGCTTCATGTGCGACGAGGATCTGTGGACCGACATGGTTCCCGATCTCCAGGCGCTGGGCACCCTGCATTTCGGCAACGTCTACCAGGACGATTCGCTCGAAGGCATGGCGCGCCGCGTGCTGGCCGAGGCGCCGGAGCGCTTCGTGCTGGTCGGCTTCTCGATGGGCGGCTTCGTGGCCCGCGTCCTGACCCTGATGGCGCCGGAGCGGGTAAGCGGCGTCGCCTTCGTCGCCTCCTCGGCACGCGGCTATTCCGACGAGGAGCGTGCCCGCCGCCTCGCCGGCTTCAGGCCGGGCGACCGGCCACCGCGCGAGGCCGGCGCCCTTTCCACGGCGATGGGCCTGCATCCCGACCGCGAGACCGATCCCGTCCTGCTCGACCGGCTGCGCGGCATGCAGAGACGGCTGGGACCGGAGGTCCGTAAGCGGCAGGCCGCCCTGGTGCGGCGCGACGGCTACGCCGACCTCGAGCGCATCGCCTGCCCGTCGCTGGTGGTCGCCTGCCGGCAGGACCGGCTGCGGACGTTTGCGGAGACCGAGCGCATGGCGCAGTGCCTGCCCAGCTCGACCTTCTCGATCCTCGAAGACTGCGGGCACATGGCGCCGCTCGAGAAGCCTAAGGAACTGGCCTCTCTCCTCGCGAGCTGGATCGAGCGCAGCGCCCTCTGAAACACGGCACCGTGTAGGGACTCTGGCGGCCGGCCGGGTGTAGCCTCGACCCCATGAGTGACGGGCAGGCCTTGTTCGCAGTCCTGCGACAGTCGGCGGACGCCGATGTCGTGACCGCCCTGGAGCGGCTGGTCGAGGCAGCGCCCGACCGGGACCTCTGCCGCGTCAACGTATTCGACTTCGCCCGCCGGCATAATGTCGGCGAGGACGCCACGATCGCCACCTTTCTGCACGCGGCGCGGATCGGTCTGTTCGAGATGTCGTGGAACGTGCTTTGTCCGGGCTGCGGCGGCGTCCTCGACACCAATGCGTCCCTGAAGAGCGTCCGGTCCGAGGAGTATGTCTGCGCGCTGTGCGCCGCAGGGTACGAGGCCACGCTCGACGAGATGGTCGAGGTGACGTTCACCGTGAGCCCGCGTGTCCGTCGCATCGCGGAGCACGATCCGGATACGTTGCCGATCTGGGAGTATATGCAGCGGATCTTCTGGGGATCCGGTGTCGACCTCCCGGTGGAGACTTTCGACGAGCTGATCGAGGAGATCACGCTCGACGCCGTCGAGCTTCCGCCGAACGGCAAGGCGATCCTCTCCGTGCAACTGCCGCCCGAGTTCGTGATCGTCTTCGAGCCTGTGACGCATGCGGCACGCTTCATCGACGTCAAGGGCGAACCGACGAAGGAACGGCAGACCCTCTCCCTGGTGTTCAACGACCTGCGGGCCCCGACCGGGACCATGGAAATGCGCCCGGGACCGCTCAGGCTGCAGCTCGAGAACCGCACCTCGCGCCGCGCCCTGCCGGGGGTGTGGATCGCCGGCGACAAGATGCACGAGCTGCTGGGCCGGCGTAAGCCCTTCCTGACGGCCAAGCGGCTCCTGTCCAACCAGACGTTCCGCGACATCTACCGCACCGACACGCTCGACATCGATCAGCGGCTGAAGATCACGAGTCTCACTTTCCTGTTCACCGATCTGAAGGGATCGACGGAGCTGTACGAGCGGGTCGGCGATCTTGTGGCCTTCGATCTCGTGCGCGAGCATTTCCAGATGCTGCATGAGATCGTGGCCGCCGAAGGTGGCGCCGTCGTCAAGACCATCGGCGACGCCGTCATGGCGACCTTCCCGACGCCCGATCGGGCCCTCGCCGCGGCGCTGCGCATGCGCCAGGCCATGCGCGCCCTCAACGATGCGCACGACCGCGAGGACCTGCTGCTCAAGATCGGCATCCACGAAGGGCCCTGCCTCGCGGTCACCCTGAACGAACGGCAGGACTATTTCGGCCAGACGGTGAACATCGCCTCGCGCGTGCAGGGCCTGGCGGTGTCGCAATCCATCCTGGCCACGGCACCTGTCGTCCATCATCCGCAATGCGCGGGGCTGCTGGACGTGAACAGTGGCAAGCCGGTGCTGCGCCATCACGCGCTGCGCGGCATGACCGCCGAGATGGCGATCTACGAGATTCCCTGACCGGCGCCGGCGCGGCGCCGGCTCCAGCGCGACAGCCTCACGGCGCCACCGAAGACCGCGGCCACCGCGAAGGCCACGGTCGCCGGCAGCCAGAGATCGAGGAACGAGACGATGCGCGCGCGGCTCGGGTTCGAACGGTCGTAGACCACGCTCACGGTGTCGCCCGGGGTGAACGACCTGTCGCTGCCGCCGCGTCCATGGAACTCGATCTCACGGCCTTCCTGCGTGACGAAGCGGATCACCGGGGCATAGGAGATGCGCTCGACCTCGCGCCGTACCTCGCGGCCGCCGGCCAGAGTCACCTCTTCGGTGGCGATCGAACGGCTCTCGCGGAGCTCCGTCACCCGGCCCTCCGCACGTCCGCCGCTGGCGTAGAGGTCGGCCGCGCTCCACAGCACGAAGACGCCGATCAGCAGGCCCGACAGCGCGATCACCGAGAAGGCACGCTCGCCGACCACAGCGATGTCGGCATCGTTCGACAGCGCCCAGGCGATGGCGCCGAACATCAGCCAGAAGCCGCCGAAGACCAGCAGGATGATCGGCACGAGCCAGAGACGCTCGAACGTGTCGAGGCGGAAATCCTCGGGGTTCTCCGGCATGTAGAGCACGGTCACGAGATCGCCCGCCGAGAAGTCCGGCGCGCCGCTGCCGAGATCCCGAACCTCCTGAAACTCGCCGTTGGGAAGCCGGAAGCGCACGACGGGGGAGTACATGTCGCCCTCGCGCACGACCTCGGTCACGATCCCGTCCGCGCGTTCGCCGTAGAGCGCATGGCGCAGGTTGCCCAGCCCCATCACGACGCCGCCGAGGACGATCAGGCCGCCGATGCCCAGGATCGCCCAGGCGATCCAGCGCCAGCTCCTGTCGGCGACGGCCATCGCCTCAGGCCGGCTGCCGTTTGCGCAAGCGGTCGATCAGCTCGACCAGCCGGGCGCCCTGCGGCGTCGTGGGATCGAGCAGGTGCTCGCGCGGCGTGTTCTCCGCCAGCCGGCTGATCTCGGTGAGGGCCCTGATGTGCTGGCGCCGGGTCAGCCGGTACTCCGAGGAACGATGATGGAAGAAGAGCCGGCGCAGGCGGCCATCGCCCACCAGGGCGTTCAGCTCCGAGGCCGTCACGTAGATCAGGAAGCAGGTGAAGATCCAGATCTGCACCGCGACGAAGCGATGCCAGGTGAAGTCCGACATCGCCGCCTGGGCGGCCGCGTCGAAGCCGCGCGAGTCGAAGACGAAATGCGCCAGCCGCTCGAGGAACCGCACGACCGTGACGACAGCGGTATAAAAGACCGTCTTGTAGAGGATCGGCTGGATCAGCGGCGCGCCGCGGAACTTGTCGATGATGCGCACCTTGTCGACCACCAGGACGACCTTGCCCACCACCAGCGCCGTCGTGCTGGCCAGCAGGAAGCTCGTCAAGTTGAACCAGTAGTTGTGCGCCAGCAGGTTGGTCGTGAAGGCGACGAGGTTGAAGGCGACGAAGAAATAGGCGGTCGGCGGCAGCAGGTGGCGGAAGAGGTGCAGCCAGCCGTGGAAGAAGCGCCGCGGCAGCGAGCGCACGGCTGCCGTCACGAGCGGCCCCCGTCGACGGTGAAGTTCTGCGCCGTCACCAGCCGGCTGTCGTCGGCCGCGAGCCACAGCGCCATGCGGGCGATGTCGGGCGGATAGACCTTCTCCTTGAGGCATTGCGCGGCCATCAGCGCCGCCTCGGATTCGGGCGTCAGCCAGAGATCGATCTGCCGCTGGGTCATGATCCAGCCGGGCGTGATCGAGTTCAGCCTGATCTTGTCGCCTCCGAGATCGCGCGCGAGGCCGCGCGTCATGCCGATCACCGCCGCCTTGGCCGCCTGATAGACGGAGAGGTTGGGCGTCATGACGTGGTAGCTCACCGAGCTGAAGTTCACGATCGAGCCGCCGCCCGCCTTCCTCATGCCGGGCACGACCGACTGGATGGCGAAGTACTGATGGCGGAGGTTGACCGCCATGCGTTCGTCCCAGAACTCCTGCGTCACCTGGTCGACCGTGTGGCGGTCGTCCCGCGCGGCGTTGTTGATCAGCACGGTGAAGTCGCCGAGCTTCGCGGCCATCCCGGCGATGGCCTTCTGGTAGTCCGCCGTCGCGCGCACGTCGCACCTGGCGAAGAGGGGCGCGGGATGGCCCGTCGATCTGATCTTTTCAACCAGCGCAGTCGACGCCGCCTCGTCGATGTCGACGAAGCCCACCCTGGCGCCCTGTTCGGCGAAGTGCTCGACGATCGAGGCGCCGATGCCCGAGCCGCCGCCCGAAACGAAGACGGCGCGGCCGACGAGGCTGGGATAGGAGGCAAAACGCGGCATGGATCCTCACGACGATGACAGGGTGAACGCGATCTCGCCGGCGAGCGTGGCCCCGGCGTCGAGCAGATGTCGCCCGACCTGGCCGTTGGCATGGCTCACCGGCTCGACGCAGA
>CAYRBQ010000036.1:0-14988 GCA_964422305.1 uncultured Reyranella sp.
CTGCTTCTGGTAGATGCAGGCCTTCATGCAGTCGTTGCAGATGCGGTGGCCGGTGGCCGCCAGCAGCGGATTGTCGACCGCGGCGATGGCCAGCGCGCCGATGGAGAAACCCTCTGCCTTGAGAAGGTTCATCTCCGAGATCTTTTCCTCGAGCGGACAGCCCGCGAGTGTCACGCCGAACGGCGACTTCTGGAAGGCGCCCGTCTTGCGGTCCTTGAGGCCGCGCGAGCAGCTATCCTTGCCCTGGTTGTGGCACCAGATGCAGTAGTTGGCGTGGTCGAGCGCGCGGCCGAGATCGAAGCCGTGGTCGGTGAGCGCAAAGCCCTCGCGATGGCGCAGCATCGGTCGCGGCAACATCATGCGCGTGACGCCGTCGACGATCTCGGTCTCGATCGGGACGAGATGCTCGAAGTCGAGCTTGTGCGGCACCTTGAACAGCGGACCGTCCAGGTGACGCCGCTTGCCCTCGGGATGATGCAGCGCCCAGGCCGCGTACTCGGCTAGCGCAGTGATTTCCGGAGTCGGCGCCTCGACCTTGAACTCCGCGCCGATCAGCTCGCGCACGCGCAGCGCGAAGTGCAACTCCCACGCTTCGAGGTCGGTCGAGGCGTCGAACGGCAGGCCGGTCTTCGCCGTGACCGTGGCGCCGTCGAGCGCAGCCGCCGCATCGGCCTTGATGGCGCGCGTCACGAAGCGTTGCACGAAGAGCCGCTTGCAATCGTAGAGCGGCGCCAGGGTCGTGTGCCGCGCACGCAGCGCCGCCGCCTCGGCCGCGACGCCGAACAGCGCACCGACAAAATCCTCGAGCGGGCGCGCCAGCTCGATCAGCAGGTTGGATTCGTCCTTGGCCGCGAGCCCCTCGGGCGCGGCGCGCGCCGCCAGCAGGCGCGCATGGGCCTCGACATTGGCGTCCTTCAGCCAGGCCACGAAGGCGGCATCCAGTCGCGACAATCCCTCGCGATCGTAGAAGTCGTTGAAGCTGAGCCCGAAGGTGACCGGCGGGGCCAGCGGGGACGCAATCATCTGCCTAATATCCGAGGAAATTGTTCGTGCACGAACCGTTAAACAACCCTGTCCCCGAGCGCAAGGCATCGCAGGTCATGCCGTGGATTAGCGACATTAATGCCTGATGACGCGGGGCGCGGGCTCACGCATGGTCCGGCCCGATGCAGACCGCCGTCCCAGCTTCCGTGCGCCGTTGGCTGATCGTCGTCGCCGGCATGATCTTCTTCATGATCGTGATCGGTGCGCTGACGCGACTGACGGAGTCGGGCCTGTCGATGGTCGAGTGGCGGCCGGTCACCGGCTGGCTGCCGCCGCTCTCCGATGCCGCCTGGCAGGCCGAGCTGCAGAAGTACCTCGCCTCGCCGCAGGGTCGCCTGGTCAACCGCCACTTCACCGTCGGCGAGTTCCAGGAGATCTTCTGGCTGGAGTACATCCACCGCCTGTGGGGCCGGCTGATCGGCGTCGCCTTCGCCCTGCCGCTCGCCTGGTTCTGGTGGCGCGGCGCGCTCGACACCCATCTCAAGCCGCGGCTTCTCGCGCTTCTCGTGCTGGGCGGCCTGCAGGGTGCGCTCGGCTGGGCGATGGTCGCGTCGGGCCTCGTCGATCGGCCCGCGGTCAGCCACTACCGGCTTGCGGCCCACCTGATGCTGGCGGTCGTACTCTACGCCTACACGGTGTGGCTGATCCTGGAGCTCAGGCCCCAGGGCGCGCGCCGCGACGACGGCAAGACGGCGCGCAAGGCGACAGCGCTGATCGCGTTCCTCTTCGTGGTCATGGTGTGGGGCGCGTTCATGGCGGGCCTGCGCGCCGGCGCCTCGCACAACACCTTCCCGACCATGTCGGGCCACTGGATCCCGCCCGGCCTGTTCGACCTGCAGCCATGGTGGATCAACCTCGTCGAGAACGGCACGACCATCCAGTACGTGCATCGGTGGCTCGCCAAGCTTCTGGTGCTGGGCGTGCTGGTCATGGCGTGGCGTGCGCCGCGGCCCGAGACGATGGCGGCGGCGGCGATGGCCTTCGTGCAGCTTGGCCTTGGAATCGCCACGATCCTGACCGGCGTCGGCATCGCCGTCGCGACGCTTCATCAGGCAGGCGCCGTGCTTCTTCTGACGGCACTGATCGTCGTGCGGCATCGCGCAATGCCTTCTCGGCGGCGGGCCGACTCGGCTATTGTCCGGGGATGACCGGCAAGCCTGCCGCCTCGCCCTCGCGCCTGAAGCACCCCGTCGCCCTGACCGCGATCACGCTCGTGCTCGTGTCGGCTGCGATTGCCGGCGCATGGCTGACGCAGCCGCCGGCCGAAGCGCCGCCGCCGCGTGTCGGCAAGAAGAACCGGCAGGCGCCGGTCCAGGTTGCGACGCCCGTTCCGGCTCCCTCGCCGGCGCCGGCTCTCGCCCCCGCCGCGTCCATGGCCGCTGCAGCCGCCACGACACCGGCGGTCGCCGAGCCGGCTCCGCCGCCCGCTGCACCACCCGCCGCACCACCCGCCGCCGGGACGCCACAGGATCCGGCCAAGCCTCTCGAATGGTCTTCCGTGCCGGTCGCCGAGCTGCGGGCGAAGGCCGAGGCCAACGAGATTCCTGCCATGGAAGAGCTGGCCCGCCGCCTCGTGCAGGGCATCGGCATCACCAAGGACCAGCAGGCAGGCGCAGGCTGGCTGCTGCGCGCGGCGCAGGCCGGCTCGCCGCAGTCGGCGTTCAACGTCGGCGTGATGTACGAGCGCGGGTTCGTCGTCGAACGCGACTCGACTCGCGCCATTGAATGGTACCGCAAGGCGGTCAGCGCCAACCTGGCGATGGCCAAGCACAATCTCGCGCTGCTGCTGCGCGACGGCAAGGGTACCGCGCGCAACGGCAAGGAAGCGGTCGAGCTGCTGCGCGCGGCGACCCGCCAGGGCATGGCCGCCTCGATGTTCACCCTGGGCGACATCTACGAGCGCGGCGACGCGGCGCCGAAGGATCCGGCGATGGCACTTGCCTGGTTCGCCATGACCGCCGAGTTCGAGCGCCAGATGAACAAGGGCGCGGAGACGCCGCTCGCCAAGACTGCGGTGCAGCGCTCGCAGGCGCTCCAGCGTGTCCTGACGCCGGCCGAGCTCGAGAAGGCCCAGCAGTTCGGCCAGGCCGAGTTCAAGGAGATCGTCGCGGCCTTGCAGCCGCCCAAGCCGCCGCCCGCGCCTGAGCCTGAGTCCGCGCCCGCTCCGCCGCCCCCGGCCGAAGCCGCTGCGCCGGCCGCGTCCGAAGCCGAAGCGGAGTGGCCGAAGAGCCAGCTCGAGCAGGTCCGTGCCATTCAGCAGGCGCTGCTCGATCTCAAGCTGCTGCGCGACAAACCCGACGGCGCGCTGGGGCCGATGACCCGCAACGCGATTCGCAGCTTCCAGAAGGGCGCATCCATGCGCGAGACCGGGGAGCCCTCGCGCGATGTCTATCTCGCGATGCTCGCGGCGGCCAAGCGCGACACGGTCGCGAACTCGCCGCTGCCGCCGCCGCGCGCGGAACCGAAACCCGATCCCGCCAAGGCGGAAGCCGAAAAGGCCGAGGCTGCGAGAGCGGAAGCCGCAAAGGCGGAGGCTGCGCGGGCCGAAGCCGCTAAGGCCGAGGCTGCAAAGGTCGAGGCCGCGAGAGCCGACGCTGCAAGAGCGGAAGCGGCGAAGGCCCAGGCCGCAAAGGCCGAAGCTGCAAGGGCCGAGGCCGCGAAGGCAGAGGCAGCGAAGGCAGAAGCAGCGAGGGCGGAAACTGCAAAGGCCGAAGCGGCGAGGGTCGAAGCCGCCAAGGCCGAGGCTGCAAAGGTCGAGGCCGAGAGAGCGGAAGCTGCAAAAGCGGTAGCGGCGAAGGCGGAGGTCGCGAAGGCAGAGGCTGCGAAGGCGGCAGTCGCGAAGGTCGACCCCCCGAAGCCCGCGATGCCCCGCATCGAGACGGAGAAGCCCGTGGCGGCGCAGATCGCCGCGCGGCCGGAGCCACCGGCCGTTGCCGCCGCATCGCCGCCCCCGCCGAAGCCCATCGACATCGGCAGCCCGGAAGCGCCGCCTCCGCCGCCGACCTCGACGGACATCGCGCGCGCAGTACCGAAGCCCGAGCCACCGAAGGTCGACCCGGAAGCGTGGCCGGCAGCGGCCGCCGACCAGGTGAAGATCGTGCAGATCTTCCTGCGCGAGCTTCATTTCTATCGCGATACGCCCGACGGCCGTCTCGGTCCCGCGACGCGCGCAGCGATCCAGGACTATCAGCGCGCCATGGGGCTGAAGATCAGCGGCGAGCCGAACCGCGAGGTCTTCGACTCGCTGAAGGAGATGCGCGCGATCACCAAGCCGAAGGCGGCGACCTCAAACTAGCCGGCCCGCGTGCCGCCACCAGACGGCGGGCAACGTCCCCCCTGCCCGCCGCGCGGCGGCAGTGTCTCCGAAGATCGCAAAGCAGGTGGCGCCGCTGCCGCTCATGCCGGCGTAAACCACTCCGTCCGCCGCGCGCAGGTGCTGCAGCACGCCGGCGATCTCGGGCCGCAGGGAGGTCGCGGCGTCGGCGAGATCGTTGCCGCGCGCGGCCAGCTCGCCGGCCAGGGCGGCGAGGTCGGGCCAGGGGCGCGGCGCGGCGCGCTCGGGCGAGAAGTCGCCGCAACGCGCGGCGAACACCGCAGGCGTCGGCAACGGCACGCCCGGATTGACGAGCAGGATCGCACAGGAGGGCAATGCCGGCGCCGGCGCCAACCTCTCGCCGACGCCCGACACGAGGGCCGGCCGGCCGGCGAGGCACATCGGCACGTCGGCGCCCAGCTCGGCCGCGAGGTCGAACAGCTCCTCCTCGGGCATCGCCACGCGCCACAGATCGACCAGCGCCCGCAGCGTCGCGGCCGCGTCGGCCGAGCCGCCGCCGAGCCCTGCCGCGACGGGGATGCGCTTCACGAGGCGGATCGCGGCACGCGGCGCGATGCCGGCGCGGCCCGAGAGCAGGCGGGCCGCCCGGAGCACGAGATTGTCGGGCTCGCCGTCGAGCGACGTCGCCCTCGGCCCTTCAACCGTGAGCGACAGACCGGAGGCCACCTCGACCTCGACCTCGTCCGCGAGATCGGTGAAGGCGACCAGCGAGTCGAGCAGGTGATAGCCGTCGGCGCGGCGGCCGACGACGTTCAGCCAGAGGTTGACCTTGGCGCGGGCAAGCGGCACGCCCTGTTGCCCCGTTCAGCCGCCCTGCTTGGAGTCGGCCGCCTTCTCGTAGACGGTCGGCTTGTCGTTGCCGGCATTCAGGCCGTTCTCGAGCTTGTCCTTGAGGATCGGCAGGCGATCCTTGTCGGGCTTCTGGTGCGATGCGCGATCCCACTGGAAGCGGGCCTCGCGCTTGCGGCCGACATGCCAGTAGGCGTCGCCGAGATGCTCGGTGATGGTGGCGTCGTCGCCCTTCTGCTCGATCGCGCGCTCCAGCCATTCGACGGCCTTTTCGAACTGACCGAGTCGGTAATAGGCCCAACCCACCGAGTCGGTGATGGCGCCGTCATCGGGCCTGAGCTCGGTGGCGCGCTCCAGCATCTTCATGCCTTCCTGCAGGTGCAGGCCCTGGTCGATCCAGCTATAGCCGAGATAGTTGAGCACATAGGGCTGCTCGGGCGAGAGCTCGAGCGCCTTCTTCATGTCGGCCTCGGCCTTCGGCCAGTTCTTGGTGCGCTCGAGCACGATGCCGCGGCCGAAATAGATCTGCCAGTGGCGATCCTCGGGGTTCTTGAGGCGCGAGATCGCGGTATCGTAGGCGGCGACCGCGTCGGCCCACTTCTCCTTGCCGCGCAGCAGGTCGGCGAGGGTCAGCGCCGCGTCGATGCGCTCGGGCTTCTCGGCGACCAGCGCCTTCAGCCGCGACACGGCCTGGTCGAACTTGTCCTGCTGGGCGTCGAGCGCGGCGGTGCGCAGACGCGCCTGCCAGTAGAGCGGCGAGTTCGGGCCGATCTTGCCGAGGGCAGCGATCGCCTTGGGGATCTGGTGGAACTGCTCGTAGAGCCCCGCGATCATCAGCCAGCCGAAATCCTGGTCGGGCTTCAGCGTCGTGGCGAGCTGGTAGAAGATCAATGCGAGGTCGGTGCGCTGGGCGCGCGGATCGGAGCCCAGGATGCCGCCGATGTCGAACAGGATCTCGGCGATGCCCGAGGCCGGCGACGGCGGCTTGGGCATCGGCGCATTGGGCCCGAGCAGCCCGTCCATGACCACGGAGTCGCTGTACTTGGTGCCGTAGGTCCTGAGCAGCTCGCGGGCGTCGGCGTCCTTGCCCAGCCGGCGCAGCCCTTCCGCCACGGCGACGGTCGTGCGCAGTCCGTTGCGGTCGAGCGAGGCGGCGCGGCGGTACTTCGCCTCGGCCGCCGCCTTGTCGCCCGCCATCTCGTCGATCTGTGCCTCGATGACCAGGGCAGGCGCCTCGGCGCGCTCGCCGGCGGCGGGCTTCAGGCGCGCGAGAAAGGCGCGCGCTGCGCCAAAGTCCTTCTCACCGGCCTTGAGCCACGCCATCACGTATTCGCGCAGCACACCGAGCTGGTTCTCCGTGCCGATGCGCGCGAGCTGCTGCTCGGCCGTCTTGTAGTCGCCCTTCCGGATCGCCTGCACGGCGAGCGCTAGGTTGGCGAAGCCGTCGCCCGGCCGGGTGCGCAGCACCGCCGGCGCCAGCTCGATCGCGGCGTCGAAGCGGCCGGCATAGAGTCGCAGCCGGAACGCGCCGTAGATTAGGTCGGGATCGCCGGGCGTCTGCAGCAACGCCTGGTCGAGCTGATCTGCGGCTGCATCGTAGTCGTGGTCCTGCTCGCCGACCCGTGCGGCGAGATAGCGGCCCGACAGGGAGATCGGCGCCAGTCGTGGCGCCGGCTGCGTCTGCGGCGGGCGATTCTGCTGTTGCGGCCGCTGCTGGGCATGCGCCGCAACCGGGAGAAGGAGCAGCGCTACCGAGAGCAGCGCGAAGGGGGTGCGTCGCATGCGTCTCACATGTTGGGATAGTTGGGTCCGCCGCCGCCTTCCGGCACGGACCAATCGATATTCTGCGCGGGATCCTTGATGTCGCACGTCTTGCAGTGCACGCAGTTCTGAGCGTTGATCTGGAAGCGCGGCTGTCCGTTGTCGGCGGTCACCACCTCGTAGACGCCGGCCGGGCAGTAGCGTTGCGCGGGCTCGGCATAGAGCGGCAGGTTGACCGCGATCGGGATCGACGGATCGCGCAGCTTCAGGTGAACCGGCTGGTCTTCCTCATGGTTGGTGTTCGACAGGAACACCGAGGAGAGCTTGTCGAAGGAGATCACGCCGTCGGGCTTGGGATACTGGATCGGCTGGAACTCGCTGGCCGGCCGCAGGCACTCATGGTCGGCCTTGTGGTGGCGCAAGGTCCATGGCACGCGGATGCCGAGATCGTGCAGCCACATGTCCATGCCGCCATAGAGCGTGCCGAGCGTGGTGCCCCACTTCAGCGCGGGCTTGACGTTGCGCACCTTGTCGAGATCCTTCCAGAGCCAAGACGCCTTGAGCTTCACCGGGTAGGCGATGAGCTCGTCGCCGCCGGTCTTGCCGCCGGCCAGCGCCTCGAAGGCGGCCTCGGCCGCAAGCATGCCGCTCTTGATCGCGTTGTGGCTGCCCTTGATGCGCGGCACGTTGACGAAGCCCGCCGAACAGCCGATCAGCGCGCCGCCCGGAAAGGTGAGCTTCGGGATCGACTGCTGGCCGCCCTCGGTGATAGCGCGCGAGCCGTAGACCAGCCGCTTCCCGCCCTGGAGGTACTTGGCGACGTCCGGATGAGTCTTGAAGCGCTGGAACTCGTCGAACGGCGAAAGATAGGGGTTCTCGTAGGAGAGATGCACCACGAGGCCAATGGCGACCAGATTATCGCCGAAGTGGTACATGAACGTGCCGCCCGCAGTGTCGGTCTCCGACAGCGGCCAGCCCTGGGTATGGACGACCAGGCCCTTGCGGAAGGTGGCGGGATCGACCTGCCAGAGCTCCTTGATACCGATGCCGAACTTCTGCGGATCGACGCCGTCGCGCAGGTCGAACTTCGACATGAGCTGCTTGGCGAGCGAGCCGCGCACGCCCTCGCCGATCAGCGTGTACTTGGCGTGCAGCTCCATGCCGGGCGTGTAGCTGTCCTTGTGCGTGCCGTCCTTGGCGATGCCCATGTCGCCGGTGGCGACGCCCTTCACCGAGCCGTCCTCGTTGTAGAGCACCTCGGCGGCGGCGAAGCCCGGATAGATCTCGACGCCCAGTGCCTCGGCCTGCTGGCCGAGCCAGCGGCAGACCTCGCCGAGGCTGACGATGTAGTTGCCGTGGTTGTTCATCAGCCGCGGCATCAGGAAATTGGGGAAGCGGTAGGAGCCACCCTTGGTGAGGAACAGGAACTGGTCGTCCGAGACCTGCGTCTCGAGCGGCGCGCCCTTCTCCTTCCAGTCGGGAATGAGCTCGTTGAGACCGATCGGATCGACGACGGCGCCGGAGAGGATGTGGGCGCCGAGCTCGGAGCCCTTCTCCAGGACGCAGACGGAAACCTCGTGATTGCGCTCGGCGGCGAGCTGCTTCAGGCGGATCGCCGCCGACAGCCCGGCCGGGCCGCCACCGACGATCACCACGTCATATTCCATCGCCTCGCGCGTCATACCTGTCTCGCTCTGCAGTGCCTTTTCCCGATGGACGCGCGCCTGTCCGACGGCAATCCTTTGATTTAGATAGCCTGTCGGGGGCTAGATCGCCACCCGCTCAAAAGGGGAATTCCCGTGGCAGAGTTGACCGGAATCGAGAGCAAGATCTTCTCCACGCGCGATTTCCGGCTCGAGAATGGCCAGGTCCTGCCCGCGCTCGAACTCGCCTACGAGACCTACGGCACTCTCAATGCCGCGAAGAACAATGCCATCCTGGTCGTGCACGGCTACACGTCGAGCCATCACGCAGCAGGCAAGAATGCACCCGGCAAGCAGGGCCGCGGCGTCACCGAGTGTGCGGTCGGCTGGTTCGACGGGCTGATCGGCCCGGGCAAGGCGATCGATACCGACCGCTATTTCGTCGTCTCGGTGAATGCGCTGGGCTCCGCGCACGGCAGCACCGGCGCCAACTGCATCGACCCGCGCACCGGCAAGGTCTACGGGCCGACCTTCCCGCACATCACCCTGCGCGACATGGTCGCGAGCCAGAAGCTGCTGGTCGATTCGCTCGGCCTGAAGAGCCTCGTCGCCGTGGTCGGCCCGTCGATGGGCGGCTTCCAGTCCTTCCAGTGGGCCGCCTCGTATCCCGGCTTCATGAAGGGCATCGCCGCTTCCGTCACGGCGCCGCGCGCACCGTCGCGGGCCGGCGGTCTCGAGGCGCTGGAGAAGCGGCTGGCGAGCGATCCCAACTGGAACGGCGGCTGGTACTACGAGAACGGCGGCATCGCCGGCACGCTTGAGCAGATCCGCTACGAGACGCTGCTGAACTACGGCCAGGCCGAGGCGGAAGCCAAGGTCGCGGCGAAGAGCTGGGCGAAGATCTACGATGGCCATTCGTTGGTCACGCTTAGACGCGCGATCGACGGCTTCGACATCACCAAGCAGTACGACAGGTTGAAGCAAGCCAAGGTCCTGTACGTGATCTCCAAAACCGACAAGCTGTTCGATCTCACGCTCTGCGCCGGCCACGCGCTCGACATGCGCAAGGCCGGCGTCGATCTCACCTATGTCGAGATGCCCTCCGAGAAGGGACACATGGCGAGCCACGCCGACGCCGCCATGTGGGCGCCGATCCTGGCGGCGTTCATCAAGGGGCTGGGATGACCGAGACCCAGCTCGCACCGGAAGACGCCGCAGCGCTCCTGCGCTGGTACGTCGATCACGGCATCGACGAGACGATCGGCGAGGAGCCGATCGACCGCTTTGCCCTGCCGCCGCCGGCCGCCGCCGTGGCGACGCAGGCGCCGGCCCCCGCAAGGCCGCCCGCCACACCGACACCAATCCGTGCGGCCGTCGCCGCGACGCCACGCCCGCCGGTGCCGCTCGAGTCGCCGCAGCTCGTCGAGGATGCGCGCGCGCTGGCCGAAGGCTGCAACACGATCGCCGAACTCGAGGCCGCGGTGCGCGCCTTCGAGGGATGTGCGCTGAAGCGGACCGCCAAGAACACGGTGTTCGCCGACGGCAAGCCGGAGGCCCGCGTCATGGTGGTGGGCGAGGCGCCCGGCGCCGACGAGGATCGCATCGGCAAGCCCTTCGTGGGTGTGAGCGGCCAGCTCATGGACCGCATGATGGAGGCGATCGGCCTCACCCGCGACGGCGGCTTCTACATCACCAACATTCTCTTCTGGCGACCGCCCGGCAACCGCACGCCCACGCTTGCCGAGCAGGCGATGTGCCTCGCCTTCACGCGCCGCCACATCGAGCTGGTGCGGCCCAGGGTGCTGGTGCTGGCGGGCGGCGTCTCCGCCAAGGCAGTCCTCGACACCGCCGAAGGCATCATGCGGCTGCGCGGCAAGTGGACGAGCTACCGGCTGTCGGACGGCACGGAGATCCCGACCATGCCGACCTTCCATCCCGCCTATCTGCTGCGCACGCCGGCGAGCAAGCGCCAGAGCTGGCAGGACCTGCTGGCGATCGACAAGAAGCTGAAGGAACTGACGGCGTAGCCGTCACCCCGAGCGTAGCCGAAGGGGCTTGGCTGACCCAGGAAGATCCCTCCACTGCGCTTCGCTTCGGTCGGGATGACTACGTCAGCTTCTTCTTCAGGAAGAACTTCTTGTGCTCGCCGGGGAAGCCGTCGAGCGTGGCGAACACCTCATAGCCGCGCTTCTCGTAGAACGGCCGCGCCTGCCACGAATGCGTGTCGAGATAGGCCGAGTGGCACTTGCGCTGGCGCGCATAGTCCTCGGCGGCATCCATCAGCTTGGTCGCATGGCCCTTGCTGCGCAGCGCCTCATCGACCCAGAGGATGGCGACGAACAGCCAGCCGCCCCAGACATAGGCCAGCAGCCCGCCCAGCGTTTCGCCCTTCTCTCCCTTCAGGAAGATGTTGCAGGGATAGTAGCTCTCGTCGCCCGTACGTGCGGCATTGAACGACGACAGGCGGTCGCGGACGTATTCGGCAGCCTTGGCATTGTCCGGATCGAAGACGAGGTCGACTTTTTCCATGCGCCGAGTTTAGCGCATGGCCGCCCGCTGCCGTACCAGGGCGAGCACAGACTTGCTTATCGGCATGTCGACGCCGACCCATTGTGACATTTCGACAACGGCGCCCAGCAGCGCCTCGATCTCGAGCGGCCGGCCCTTCTCCATGTCCTGCAGCATCGAGGTCTTGTGCGCACCGACCTCGGCGCCGCCGGCCAGGCGCTTGTCGACGCCGATCGCGAACCTGACGCCGAGCTTCTCGGCCACCGCCTGGCCCTCGACCATCATGGCGCGGCAGGTCGCATGCGTGCCCGGATCGGCCAGCACCTTGTCGAGCGTCGCACCGGTCAGCGCGCTCACCGGATTGAAGGCCATGTTGCCCCAGAGCTTGATCCACAGCTCGTCGCGGATGCGCGGCCGGATCGGCGCCTTGAAGCCCGCCTTCATCAGGAGCTCGGCGAACTTCGCCACGCGCTCGCTCTTGGAGCCATCGGGCTCGCCCAGGGTGAAGCGGTCGCCGTAGGTGTGCTCGATGACGCCCGGATGGGCCACGTCGGCCGCGGGATAGACGATCGCATGCAGCGCCTGCGCCGGCGGCAGGCCGGCCGAGACGGCGCCGTCGGGGTCGACTGCCTCGACTCGCTTGCCCTCGAACGCGCCGCCCAGTTTGTAAGTATACCACCAGGGCACGCCGTTGATCGCCGCGACGATGGTCGTGCTGGGGCCGATCAGCGGCTTGAGCTGCGCCATCGCGGGCAGCAGCGAGTGCGCCTTGAGCGTCAGCACCAGATAGTCCTGCGGACCGACATCCTTCGGATCGAGCACGACCTTCGGATAGGTGACCGTCTCCTTGCCGTCGGAGCGCAGCACGAGGCCCTTGGCGAGCATGGCGTCGTAATGCGGCCCGCGCGCCACGACGGTGACCGGCACGCCGGCCATCTCGAGCTTGGCGGCCATCAGGCCGCCGATCGCTCCGGCGCCGAAAACGCAGATCGACGTCAAGCGGTCGCCTCACCCAGCCCGAGCTTGGCCGCGAGACCGATGCGCTGCAGCTTGCCGGTCGCACCCTTGGGGATTTCGGTCACGAACACGACCTTGCGCGGCACCTTGAAGTCGGCGGCACGCGCCGCCACGAAATCGCGCAGCTCGCGCTCCGTACACTCGGTACCGCCGCGCAGCACGACCACAGCGCCCACCTCCTCGCCGAGCTTGGGATGGGGGATCGCGAAGGTGACGCACTGCTCGACCGAGGGGTGATCCATCAGGATCGTGTCGATCTCGATCGGGCTGATCTTCTCGCCGCCGCGGTTGATGATCTCCTTGAGGCGCCCGGTGAGGAACAGGTAGCCGTCCTCGTCGAAGCGGCCCTGGTCACCGGTGCGGAACCAGCCGTTGGCAAAGGCCTTGAGGTTGGCGTCGGGATTGTTGTCGTAGCCCGCCGTCACGTTCGGGCCCTGGATCACGACCTCGCCGATCGTGCCTTGCGGCAGCATGTTGCCCGAATCGTCCATGATGGCGATCTTCGGGCCGGCCGGCAGGCCGACCGCGCCGGGCTTGCGCTTGCCGGGCGGCAGCGCATTCGACGCCATCTGATGGCTGGCCTCGGTCATGCCGTAGGCCTCGATCACCGGACATCCGAAGGCCTCTTCGAGCTCGCCCATGACCTGCGGCGGCAGCGACGCCGACGAGGAGCGGATGAAGCGGAGCTTCGCGGCCTTGGCGGCCCCGGCATTGCCGCGCAGTCGCCCCAGGATCGCCTGGTGCATGGTCGGCACCGCCGTGTACCAGGTGGGCTTCACCTCCTCGAGCCAGGCGAAGAAGCGCAACGCGTTGAAGCCCGGCGTGCACGACACCGACGCGCCGGCGCCGAGCGACGACAAGGTCGCGGCGATCAGTCCGTGGATGTGGAACAGCGGCATGATATTGAGGCAACGGTCGGCTGGCTTCAGCGCGAGCGAGGCCGCGATATGGCGCGCCGAGGCCGCGAGGTTGGCGGTCGAGAGCGGCACGATCTTGGGCCGCGCCGTGGTGCCCGAGGTGTGCAGCACCAGCGCGCCCTCGTCGCCCGACGACGGGCCGGTCCTGGCGGCCTTGGCAGGCTTCAGCGCCGAGACGTCGAGCGTGAAGACGCCGGCCGTTGCGCCTTCGGTGGGCACCAGCTCGATCAGCGGCACGCCCACCTTCGCGGCCATCGCGCGCACCGGGCTTTCGACGCCCTTCTGCACGATGCAGGCCTTGGGTTTCAGGTCGTCGAGATAGAACTCGAACTCGTCGGCACGGTAGGCGGGGTTGAGCGGCGCCGAGATGGTGCCGGCCGCCACCGCGATGAACGAGGACGCCATCTCGGGTCCGTTGGGGATGACCATGGCGACGCGGTCGCCGCGGCCGATGCCGACGCCGTTCAGCGCCGCCAAGGTGTCGTCGGTGAGCTTCTTCAGGCCGCCATAGGTGAGCCAGGGCTTGCCCGGGGCGCCGATCGCCGGCGCATCGGGCTTGCCCGCGGAGGCAACGTCGTAAACGCTCTGGACCATCGTCGTTTCCTCAGGCCGCCGCCTTCTTCTCGTCGGCGATGATGCGATCGTAGGCCGGCAGGGTCAGGAACTCGTAGAACTGCGGCTGCTCGACCAGGTCGATCATGAGCTGGGCGGCGTCCTCGTAGCGGCCCTTGGCGTAGGCATCCTCGCCCATTTGCGCCTTCACCTTGTCGTTCTCCTCGCGCACGATCTGGCGCACGAGGTCCTTGGTGATGGCGCGACCGTCATCGAGCTTCTGGTTGTGGCGGACCCACTGCCAGACCTGCGCGCGGCTGATCTCGGCGGTGGCGGCGTCCTCCATCAAATTGAAGAGCGGCACGCAGCCGATGCCGCGCAGCCACGCCTCGACATAACCGATGCCGACGGCCACGTTCTGCCGCAGGCCCGCCTCGGTCTTCGGACCGGCCGGCATGGTGATCAGGTCGGCCGGCGTCACGTGCACGTCCTGGCGCTTGCGGGCGATCTGGTTCGGCTCCTTCATCACGGCGTCGAACTCGGCCTTGGCGATCGGCACGAGACCGGGATGGGCGACCCAGGTGCCGTCGTGGCCGTCGCCGGCCTCACGCTTCTTGTCGGCATGGACGCGGCCCATCGCCTCGTCGTTGGCCTTCGGGTCGTTCTTGATCGGAATCTGCGCCGCCATGCCGCCCATCGCATGCACTTCGCGGCGATGGCAGGTCTTGATGACGAGCTGGCTGTAGGAGCGCAGGAAGTGCGAGGTCATGCCGACGGTGCCGCGATCGGGCAGCACCGCCCACTCCTGTTCGCGGAACTTCTTGATGAAGGAGAAGATGTAGTCCCAGCGGCCGCAGTTCAGACCGGCCGAGTGGTCCTTCAGCTCCCACAGGATCTCGTCCATCTCGAAGGTGGCGAGGATGGTCTCGATCAGCACGGTGGCCTTGATCGACTTCTGCGGCACGCCGAGCGCGTTCTGCGCGTGCACGAACACGTCATTCCACAGGCGCGCCTCGAGATGGCTCTCCATCTTCGGCAGATAGAAGTACGGGCCGGTGCCGCGGCTCAATGCTTCCTTGGCGTTGTGGAAGAAATAGAAGCCGAAATCGAACAGCGAGCCCGACATCGGCTTGCCGTCGACCAGCATGTGCTTCTCGAGCAGGTGCCAGCCGCGCGGACGGACGAATAGCACGGCCGTCTTGTCGTTCAGCTTGTAGGACTTGCCGCTGGTCGGATCGACATAGTCGATCTGGCGGCGCACCGCGTCCATCAGGTTGAACTGGCCCTCGACCATGTTGGCCCAGGTCGGCGTCGACGCGTCCTCGAAGTCGGCCATGAAGACGTTGGCGCCGCAGTTCAGGGCGTTGATGATCATCTTGCGGTCGACCGGCCCGGTGATCTCGACGCGGCGGTCGAGGATGTC
>CAYRBQ010000037.1:0-14875 GCA_964422305.1 uncultured Reyranella sp.
AGGTAACCGGTCTTCACGCCGCCCAGCGCGTTGGAATGGTAGTGGTAGAGCGCGCAGGCCGGCGCATCCTTCTCGCCCGCCAGGCCGAGCTTTTGCAGGCCGGGCAGGAACTTTTCGAGATGCTGGCGGCGGAAATGGCGGAACACGTATTCGCGCGCCGTGTCGTCGCCGCGCCGGGTCACGAGGCCCAGCACCAGAGCCGTCATCAGCGCGTTGTAGAGCGTGCCGACCGCCTTGTAGGCGGCCGTGTCAGCCATTGTAGCCGTCGACCAGGATGGCCTTCGACTTGCCGGCCTTCAGCCGCATGGCGAGGATCGGCTTGTAGTGGTCCGAGTCGTAGAACTCCTCGGCCTTCTCGTAGGTCGGGAATTCGAGCACCACGACGCGCGGCGGCGTCCAGCCGCCCTCCAGCGTCCTGGTCTTGCCACCGCGCACGATGAACTTGCCGCCGAACTTGGCGACCGCACCGGGCGTGTGCTTGCGGTATTCGGCCATGAGCGCTTCGTCGGTCGTTTCGATCTCGACGATGATGTAGGCAGCCACCTGTTCCTCCCTCAGTCCGTTTCCATGGGCAGCGACGGGTCGTTGGCCCATTCCTGCATGGAGTTGTCGTACACCGAAACGTTCTTATGGCCGAGCAGCGCCGTAAGCACGAAGGCATCGAGCGTGGCTGCTATGCCCCCGCCGCAATAGACGAGCACGCGTTTGTCGGGCGCCGCTCCCACGCCTTCGAAGGCCGCCCGCAGGTCGGCGATCGGCTTCAGCGCCTTGTCGGCTCCGAACAGGCTGGCGGCCGGCACGCAGGACGAGCCCGCGATGCGGCCGGCGCGGCCGTAGACCACGCCGCCCGTGCCCTTGTGCTGGTCGTGGCTGAGCGCGTTGAGAGTCAGCGTGCCCGTGTCGCCGATCGCGCCCTTGATCGCGTCCTTGTCGACGAAGATCTCGGGCCGTCCGCGCAACGTCAGGGTCGCCGGCGGGTGGCTCGTCACCTCGGTCGAAAGCGGGCGGTCCTCGGCTTTCCACTTGTCGAGCCCGCCGTCGAGGATCGCCACGTCGTCGAAGCCGACGGCGCGCAGCATCCACCAGATGCGGCTCGCCCAGACCGGAGAGGCGTGGCTGTAGAGGACGACGAATGTGCCGTGGCCGACGCCCTTGGCGGCGAAGGCCTTGGTCAGCTCACCGAGCGAGGGCAGCGTGAAGCGGAGCTTCGAGTGGGTGTCGGAGAGGTCTGCCTGCAGGTCCAGATAGGCCGCGCCCGGGATGTGACCCTTGTCGTAATTCGCACGACCGCTTTCGGCGATGTAGCGGCCGTCGGGTCCGGGCCTCAGATAGGTGGTGCAGTCGAAGACGCGCAGCGCCGGGGCGCCGAGCTGGCGCGCGAGATCGTCCGTCGAGATCAGGTTGGCCGAATGGGCCATGTCGCTCTCCCGTCGTTGGGAGAGCGGAGACTAGCGGAGAAGAACTAGATCGTCTTGGACGGCAGCGGCGGCACGGCGACCGGGCCGGACGGAGCCGCGGCCGGGGCGGCGGCGGGCGCGGACGGCGCGAGCTGGCCGACGTCGGGCGACTTCGGTGCCGCGGCCGGCTTCTTGGTCTTCTTCGCCGGCTGCGCCTTCGCCACCTTGATGTTCTTCAGGCAGGCGTTGCGCTGCGAGGCGCTCTTCATCTTGTTGCAGTAGGCGGCCGTACCCGCCTTCGGCTTTGCGGTCGGGGTCGGCGTGGGCTGGGCCTCGTCCTGCGCGAACGACGGGGAAGCAAAGGCGACCGCAGCCAGGGCGGCCATGCCGGCGATCAACAAACGCATGTGATTTCTCCCGGGCCGCTTGGCGTGAGGGGACGATTGCGGCCTCGCTATAGCGTCAAAATGCTATGTGATTTGTACCATTTATGTCAAATTCTTAATGCTTTAGTCCAACTGAAATCGGCAAGCCTTGCAGGCCATCCTCAACGTCGCCTTCCCCATCTTCGGGGTCATCCTGGCGGGCTACCTGGCCGGCCGGTGGCGCATCCTGGGTGGCGAGGCGACCGGGGCGCTGAACGCCTTCGTGAGCTACTTCGCCCTGCCGGTGTTGTTCTTCGGCACGCTCGCGCGCACGCCGGTGGCGGCCGTGCTCGACCCCGCCCTGATGGCGGGCTTCGGCATCGCCGTGGTCGCGACCTTCCTGGTCGGCATGGCGACCACGCGGCTGGTCTCGCGGGGCGGCCTCGCGTCCATGAGCCTGCAGGGCATCGCCTCCTCGTGGGGCAATGTCGGCTACATGGGCGTGCCGCTCTGCCTCGCGGCCTTCGGCGAGGCGGGCCTGCCACCCGCGATGCTGAGCGTGATCGTGACGGCCGTCGTCTCGATGGTGTTCGGCGTCATGCTGATCGAACTCGAGGTCGCGGCGGGACACGGCCCGCTGATGACCTTCCTGCGCGCCGCCTTCAACGTCGCGCGCAACCCGCTGCCGATGTCGATCGCGCTCGGCATCCTCGCCTCCTGGATCGGTGTGCCGATCCCCGTGCCCGTCGAGAAATGGCTCGACCTGATGGGCGCCGCCGCCGCGCCCTGCGCGCTGTTCGCCATCGGCCTGTTCCTGTCCGACAAGTCGATCAAGAGCGGGCTCGCCGAAGCCGGCCTCGCCACGTTGATCAAGCTGGTGCTGCAGCCGCTGGCGGCGCTGCTGATCCTGCCGTTCTTCGTGCCCATCGACTCGGTCGCGGGCAAGGTGGCGCTCCTGATGGCGGCACTGCCGACCGCCGCCAACGCCTTCGTGCTCGCCCGGCAGTTCGGCATCTCGGTCGAGCAGAACACGGCGTCGGTGCTGCTCTCGACGGCCTTCTCGGTGATCACGGTTTCTGCTTTGCTGGTCTGGCTGCGCGTGTCCTGACAGGAGGAGAGAACGATGCTCCAGGAGTTCAAGAAATTCGCGTTGCGCGGCAACGTGGTCGATCTCGCCGTCGGCGTGATCATCGGTGTCGCCTTCGGCAAGATCGTCGACTCGCTGGTCGGCGACATCATCATGCCGATCATCGGCCGCATCTTCGGCGGCCTCGACTTCACCAACTACTTCATCGGCCTGACGACGGCCGCCAACCAGGCGACGACCTACGATGCCGCCAAGAAGGCCGGCGCCACGATCGGCTACGGCACCTTCATCACGGTCACGGTGAACTTCATCATCATCGCCTGGGTGCTGTTCCTGGTGATCAAGGGCATGAACCGCGTGATGAAGGCGGAAGAGGCCGCGCCGCCGCCGCCGGCCCCGCCGACCCGGGAGCAGGAGCTGCTGGCCGAGATCCGCGATCTCCTGAAGGCGCGGGCTTAAGCGGCTGCCTTCGTCTCGCCCGCGAACGCCGCGTCGAGGCGGCGGGCGAGGCCGTTGGAGATCTTCGTGAGCGGCAGACGGCACTCGGGCGAGGCGATCAGCCCCTGCCGCCACAGGAGATGCTTGATCGGCATCGGATTCGCCTCGGCAAACAGCAGCGGCGTGATCTCGGCGAGCGGCGCCCAGGCGGCACGCGCACCGGCGACGTCATTGGCGGCAAAGCGCTTGCCGACCTCGACGAAGCGTTCGGTCATGATGTGGCTGGCGGCCAGAATGCCGCCGTCGGCGCCGTTGGCCATCATGGTGAAGTAGAGCGCGTCCTCGCCGGTCAGCACCGAGAAGTCCGCAGGCTTGCGCGCCAGCAGCTCGAGCGACTGGGCGATGCCGCCGGAGCTGTCCTTGACGCCCACGATGTTCTGGACCTCCGCGAGCTCGAGGAGCGACTCGTTGGAGAGGTTCACCGCTGTGCGATAGGGGATGTTGTAGATCACCACGTTGCGGTCGGTCGCCTGGGCGACGCGACGGAAATGCTGGATCAGCCCGTCCTGGCTCGGCCGGTTGTAATAGGGGCAGACCGACACGATGCCCTCGAAGGGCAGATGACGGAGCCGCTTCAGCTCCTTCTCGACCTTGTGCGTGGCGTTCCCGCCCACACCGACGAACACCGGCACGCGGCCCTTGGCCACCGCGAGGGTGCGCTCGACCACGGCCGCGATCTCGTCCTCGTCGAGCGCCGGCGATTCGCCGGTCGTGCCCAGCGGGAACAGGCCGTCGACGCCCTTGGCGAGGTAGTGCGCGACGAGGTGCTCGTAGCTCTCGAGGTCGAGGGCGCCGTCCTTGAACGGCGTGATGAGCGGGAGCCAGAGGCCGGAGATCCTGATCGTCATGCGAGAACGGTAGGTCGCGCGCACAAATAAGAAAATCGAATGTTTTGGATATGATCGTTCGAAATTCGTTATATTGGGCCGATGCGCAAGGATCTCGACATGGCGCTGGTGCGCGCCTTTCTGACGGTCGTCGAAGCGGGCGGCGTCACGAAAGCAGCGGCAGCGCTCGGCATGAGCCAGGCCGCGGCCAGCCAGCAGATCAAGCGGCTGGAGGAGGCGCTCGACTGCCGGCTGTTCGAGCGCCAGGGTCGCGGGCTTGCGCTCGCACCGGCGGGAGAGCGGCTGCTCGCGCAGGCGCGCCGCCTCGTCGCGATGAACGACGAGGTCTGGTCGTCGATGCGCACGCCGCAGTTCGAGGGCGAGGTCCGCTTCGGCGTGCCCTACGACATCATCGGCAGCTTCGTGCCGGCGATCCTGCGCGGCTTCGCCAAGGCGCAGCCGCGGGTGCGCGTATCGCTGGTCTGCGAGGATTCGAAGGTCGTGCGCGAGGCGCTGAGATCGGGTGGTGTCGATCTCGCCATGACGACGGAAACCGAGTGCGGCCGCCACGGCGAGACGCTGCGCACCGACCGGCTGGTCTGGGTGGGGGCGCACGGCGGCGACGCGCATCTCAAGGATCCACTGCCGGTCTCGCTCGGCGCGCCGACCTGCGTGTTCCGCCCCGTGGCCATCGAGGCGCTGGGCAAGGCCCGACGCGACTGGCGCGCCGTCTGCGAGGTGAGTCGGCTGGAGCCGGTCTATGCAGCGCTCGAAGCCGGGCTTGCCGTCGCGCCGCTGCTGCGCTCCTCGGTGCCGGAGCGCTTCGAGGTGCTCGGCCGCGAGGCGAAGCTGCCCGCGCTGCCGGAGTTCCGCATCAACCTCTACGCGCCGCCGGGATTGAATCCGGCGGCGCGCGATCTCGCCGACCATGTGCGCGCGAGCTTCTCGGGACGTTCCCGGAACAAGATTCACAACAATTGATACCAACCGCCATCTGTCGTGACAGAGCCGCCGCAATTATCATCGCGCCGGTAAGCAACGCGGGATTTTCGGCGATGAAGACTCTGTTCGGCTGGGGCATCAAGCTCGGCCTCCTCGGCCTCGTCGTGGCCACCATGACCGGCAATCTCAAGGTCAAGTTGCCGGAGACGGTGCTCGGCTACGAGGTGCCCCGCGAGGCGCAGCAGTGGGTCGACCGCCATGCCCAGATCACCGATCTCGGCACCAAGACGACGGCCGGCTTCAAGGGCATCGCCGACTCCATCAGGTAATTCAGACGCCAGGCGTTTAGAGGGGGCGTCCAAGGAGCCCCGCAGGGTTTCGACTCTGCGGGGCTCTTTTTTGCCTCAACGCGGCGGCAGGAGCTTCTTCGCCTGCATCTCGGCGAAGCCCTTCCGGAACATCGCCTCGGTGTCCATCACCTCGGTGAAGCCCGCCTGCATCAGCTTGATGGTCGACACGATCGCCGCCGGTCCCGGCGCGTCGCGGCCGAATCCCATCGTGTAGTCGGCGTACTCGAAGGAGAGGCCGACGAACTCCTTCAGCGTGCCGGACACGAGCCCGTGCGCGGCGCGAATCTCCGCCCACTCCGCCTCGCGCGGCCGGACCTCGCGGTCGAGCGGCAGCGGCACGTGATCGCCCGCCGCGAACCCCAGCGCGTCGGCGATGGCGGGCCAGACGTTGGGCCAGACGAAGACGTCGCCGTTGGTGACGTTGAAGATCTCGTTGCACGCTTTCTCGGACTCGCCGGACCAGGCGATGGCGCGCGCCAGGAGATCGGCATCGACCGCCTGGGCCACGCGGCCGGCACCTCCGGGATAGTCGAGCTTCTTCCTGCCGGCCTTGCGCATCATGGCGGCGTAGACGCCCAAAGCGGGGATCACGTTCATCGCGCTGCCGACCGAGTCGCCCACGATCAGCACCGGCCGCAGGATCGTCCAGCTCCACGCCGCGGAGGGCTGGCGCTCTCGCAGGAAGCGTTCCTGGTTCCAGTAGAAGTTGGGCTGCTCATGCATCTCGGACCGGTTCTCGCGCGCCGGCACGGTGAGCGGGCGTACGTGCACGCCGTAAGCCTTGGTGCCCTGCAGCAGCGCGACGTGGCGCAGCGCAGTCGAGGCGCGCTCGAGCGGCGCCATCAGGTTGCGCAGCATCAGGTCGTTGGTGCGGATCTGCTCGTCTTCCCGCCATCAAGCGACCAGGCCGGGACGTTCGTAGAGGGCGGCGTAGACGAGGTGCGTGACGCCCGCGAACTCCGGTGCGAGCGCGGCGCACGCCGTCGCGTCGGTGAGGTCGAGCGGCAGCCAGCGCGCGCCGTGGGTCTCGGCCGGCTTGCGGCGGGAGAGGGCGATGACCTCGCATCCAGGAACGGCCGCGAAGTGCTTCAGGGCGGCATGACCGACGAGGCCGGTGGCGCCGGCGACCAGGACTTTCTTGGACGGCATGGCCGTCAGTCTAGGGGCCGGCTCAGCACGATCCAGCTTCGGCTCTCCAGCCGATGGGCGAAATGATCCGCGAGATGCTCGCCGTAGAGGCGCACCGCCCTCTCGGTCCAGGGGCTGAAAGTGGAGAATTTGGGAATGAACACATGGTCGGTGTCCGCCAACAGGGTGGCGGCGGAGAGGGCCGGCGTGCCCCAGCCCGACCACAGGGTGCCGTGGCGCGGCGGGGGAATGCCAAGCATGAACGGCAGGGGATTCACCTGGTCGAGGACGACGATCTCACCCGGCCGCAGCCGGCCGGTCTCGAACAGGTCCGCGGCTTCGATCAGCGTGTCGACATACTCTGCCGGCGTGATCTCGTGCGGTGGCCGCAGGATGCGCGCGCGGCTGAGCAGCGACGGATCGGGACGCGCACCGGCGAAGGCGTCGAGCAGCCCGGCCGGTTCGGCGGGCACCGCGAGTCCCGCGAGCTGCGTGCGCGTCACGGTATGGAAGCGCGGATCGTCGACGGCATAGCCCGCCAGGCTGAACGCCGCCGTGGCGATGGCGGCGAGCGGAAATGCCATCAGCGCGAGCGCGCCCGAGGGAGAGAGGCGTCGCATCGCGTCATAGAGCAGGAAGGCGATCATCACGCCGAGCGGCAGGCCTCGCGCCTGGTGATTTTGCGTCAGCAACAGCAGGCCCGAGGCGATCAGGAAGACGATCGCCGCGGCCAGTCGAAGCGGCGCGCGGCCGCTCCACCACAACCAGAACGCGAGGCCGAGGCCTGCGACATATGCCGCATTTGCGGCCGCGTCGCCCAGGAACGTGTCGAGCGGCACGCCGAGCCCGGTGCGCGCCTGGCCGGCCTGCGCGGCGTTCCAGATGTCGATGAGGTAGGGATGGCTGTAGGGCGCGAGTGCATTGGCGACGACGGCGATGCCGATGGCGAGCCAGCCAAGCCAGTGTGCCCGCATATGCGGGTAAAGGAGCAGCGCCACACCGAAGGCGGCGAGGCCCGCACCGAAGTAGGTAATCTTGAGATAGAACAGCGCCACCATCAGGGCACCCGCGACCGCCATGTCGATCGCGTGGCCCCAGGCCGTCGGACGCGGCGAAACGAAGAGCACGAGCGCCAGCACGCAGAGCGCGCTCCAGCCGTAGCGGTTGTACGACATGGCGAAGGAGTAGTCGCGCGGCGGGTCGCCGACATTCGCGGGCATCGCCACGAGGAGGCAGGCGAAGACGACGAAGATCGCCGCCGGTACGAAGGTAAGTCGCCGCAACGCCACGAGCGCGGCCGCGACGAAGGTGACCGTCGTCCAGGCGAGACAGCCGACGACCAGGGCGAGCGGCGTCGGGCCGACGAGCCGGAAGCCCAGCGCCGTCAGCAGGAAGGTGAGCTTGCCGACCGGCTCGTGGAAATCGACATGGGCGGCGTGACCGCTCGCGATGTGCCAGGCGCCGGCGAGGTTGAACAGGAGATCCCAGGTCATCTCGCGCGACAGCACGCGGCCGGGCGACAGCAACGCCCAGGCCGCCGCGATCATCGGCAGGCCGGTGACGAGCAGGAAGAGCGCCGAGTCGTAGCCGGCGCGCCTCGATGCGGTGTCGTGACGGTTGTCGCGACCCGCGAGTTCGGTTGTCACGCCCGGTCGTTTCCCTTTCCCACGCTGCGAAGCTTATGGGCGCGGGAAGGGGGCGACGGTGACCTTTCCGGGGTTACTCGACCTTGGCGCCGGAGGCCTTAATGACGGGCGCGAGCTTTGCCTCGTTGTCGGCGCGGTACTTGGCGGTGTCGGCGGGGCTCAGCCACTTGCGTTCGGCACCCTGCTTGTCGAACGCCTCCTTCACGGCATCGCTCTGCAGCGCCTGCTTCAGCAGTGCCGAGAGCTTCTCAACCATCGCAGGCGGCATGCCGGCCGGGCCACAAATGCCGCCCCACGAGGTGATCTCGAAACCGGGCAGGAACTCGGCCATCGCCGGAATATCGGGTGCCGCCGGGTGGCGCTTGGCCGACGTGACAGCGAAGCCCTTCACCTTACCGCCCTTCATCAGGCCCAGCGGGCCGGGAATGTTGTCGAACATCATGTCGACCTGCCCGGCCAGGATGTCCTGGTGGGCCGGCGCACTGCCGCGGTAAGGCACGTGCAGGATATTGACGCCGGCCATGCTCTTGAAGAGCTCGCCGGTGATCTGCGGACTGGTGCCGGCACCCGACGAGGCGAAGGAATACTTTCCCGGATTGGCCTTCAGGAGCGCGATCAGCTCCGGCACCGTGTTCGCTGGGAAGTCGACGCGTGTCATCAGCATGTTCGGCACTTCCCAGAGGATCGAGACGCCGGTGAAGTCCTTGCCGGCGTCGAACGGCAGCGACTTGTACAGCGTGGGCGCGATGGCATGCGCAGCGATGGTGTAGAGGCCGATCGTGTAGCCGTCGGGCGCGGACTTGGCGATGGCGTCGGCACCGACTACGCCCCCAGATCCGCTCTTGTTCTCGATGATGAACTGCTGGTTTGTGAGCTTCTCGAGCTCTCGACAGACGATGCGCGAAAGCGTGTCGGTCGGGCCGCCCGCCGGAAACACGACGATGTACTTGACCGGACGATTTGGCCAGTCGCTCTGGGCCCGGGCCACACCCGAGGCGATCATCGGCGTGGCCAGCGCGCCGCCAGCGAGGACGAGTGCACGACGGCGCGGGAAGACAATCTTGGTCATCTTGAACATAGCCTCCACTGATTCATTGTTGATGCATCTTACAGAGGTCGTGTGGCGGAAACAGGGCCTTTCATCGAGCTTCCGCGATCCGGTACGGTGCTTTTTTTGCGGGAGCTTCCATGTCCGCCGCCACCAACAGGGCACAGGTCCTTCTCTGGACCGATTCGACCGCCGCCTACCTCGACGCCATCAGGGCGGCGGGCCTTGCCGACCGGGTCGCGGTCGACACCTTGCCGCGCAAGGAGAGGCCGTCGGCCGACCAGCTCGCGCGCACCGAAGCGCTGATGGCGGGCGCGGTGCCTCCCGGACTGTTGCCCGCCATGCCGAAGCTGCGCTGGGTGCAGGCAATGAGCGCAGGCGTCGAAGGCTGGCTGGCGCTGCCGGACCTGCCGGCCAGGCTGACGCTCACTTGCGCGCGCGGCACGCACGCCGAATCGATGCCCGAGAATATCATCGGCGCGCTCTTCCACGTCGCCAAGCCCTACGCCCAGGTCGCCGAACACCAGAAGCAGGCCAGGTGGGTCCATACCGTTGCCCAGCCGTTGACCGGCAAGACGCTCGGCATCCTGGGGCTGGGTGCGATCGGCGCCGAGGTTGCGCGCATCGCCGGCGCCCTCGGCATGCGCGTGATCGGCACCAAGCGGCGGCCGGGGCCGATGCCGCACGTCGCCGAGGTTCTGCCTGCCGATCGCACGGACGAGGTATTGGCGCAGTCGGACTTCGTCCTGCTGCTGCTGCCGGCGACGCCCGAGACCGAGAACTTCATCGATGCCAGGCGGCTTGCGAAGATGAAGCCTACGGCGTGGCTGCTGAATTTCGGGCGTGGCCACATCGTCAAGGACGACGATCTGATCGCCGCGACCCGCGACAAGAAGATCGCCGGTGCGCTGCTCGACGTCTTTCGCCAGGAGCCGTTGCCGTCAGAGCATCCGTTCTGGAAGGCTGCAGGCATCATCGTGCTGCCTCACATCGGCGGGCCGCACCCGCAGCGCGACCGCTTTGTCGCCAAGCTGTTCGTCGAGAACCTGCGGCGCTTCCTCGAGGGCGAGCCTCTGAAGGAGGTGGTCGACCGGACGGCCGGCTACTGATGCCTGTTTGATGGCGCCTACTTGAGGCCGTAGACCGAGAACTGCTGGTCGACTTCGGGATTGAGGGTGAGCGCCGCCGCCTTGTCGGCCTCGCCCTCGTGGGTTTGTCCGCTCATGATCCGGGCGATGCCGCGGCCATACAGGGCCAGCGGGCGGTTGGGGTCGATGTCGAGCGCGGCGTTGTACTCGGCGACCGCGAGCAGCGGGTCGCCCAGCTTCAGGTAGATGAAGCCACGTGTGTCGCGCGTGTCGAGCCTGAGCGGGTTGAGCTTCAGTGCCTGATCGCAGTCGGCGAGGGCTGGGACGAGGTCCTTGCCCGTTATGGCACGCGACAGGCAGCGGTTGTTGTAGGCGATGCCCATCGTCGGATCGAGCTCGATCGCCTTGCTGTAGTCGTCGATGGCCTTGTCGTACTGGCCCTTGGCGAAATGGGCGTACCCGCGGTTGTAGAGCGCGACCGGATTGTTCGGCTCGATGGCGATCGCCTTGTCGAGATCGCGAATCGCGAGATCCTGCCTGCCTTCTTGGGCATAGATCGCGGCGCGGTTGGCCAGCGCAGCAGCGATGTGCGGGTCGAGCTCGAGGGCTTTGTCGTAGTCCTTGAGGGCGAGAGTGGTCTCGTTGCGGCGATTGTAGGCGAGACCGCGCACGACATAGGCCTGCGCATCGCTCGGCGCGAGGGAGATCGCCTTGTCGAGGTCGGCGATCGCGCGGCCATTGTCGCCGATCTGGCTGTAGGCGTTGCCTCGGGCGATGTAGGCGTCGGCATGGCCCGGTTCGAGCTCGATGGCGCGGCTGAAATCCTCGATCGCCCGATCATAGGAGCGCTTGCGGCTGGCGAGCAGCACGCCGCGGCCGAGGAAGGCGAGGGACCCCTTGGGATCGATACGGATCGCCTCGCTGTAGTCGGCGAGCGCGCGGTCGGTATGGCCCAGCGCGTCGAGCGACGCGGCGCGACGGTAGAGGTTGAGGGCATCCGGATTGCGCGGGTCGATCGCGCCGTCGTAGTGCTTGAGCGCTTCGCTGTAGTCCTCCGTCGCCAGCACCTTGTCGCCGAGCGCGGAGCGCGCGATCCCTCGAGTCAGGCGCGCGAGGGCGACCTCGGCCGGCTGGAGCTGCCGGGTCTGAAGGGCCTTTGAGCAGGCCACATTGCGCTTCTCCGCATCGGCTACGTTCGGCCAGGCACCCCGCACGCACGCCTCGTAGAGTTCCATCACGGAAGACCCGGCAGGAGCAGCCGCCGGCGCGGCAACGGGGCCGGTCGCCGCAGCCGGAGCGGATGCTGCCGGCTTGGCCGCTTGCTCGACGCGGGGGTGGGGCGGGGGAAACATGAAGTAAGCCAATGCGTAGATGCCGGCGAATCCCGCAACGACGACCGCGGCCACGACAAGGATCTTTTGGGTTGGGCGCATTTCTCCGGGCTCGGGCTGATCTGGCTGTTACGCCTGACGTTTGTACCAGAACGTGTCGGGTACGCGCGCCATTTTGGCCCGCTCGTAGAAGCCCGTCACGTCCGGCATGGAGTTTAGCAGAAGGGTCACCTGGGGCCCGAGCAGGCGGCGGGTCTCGTCGAGCAGGCCGCGGCCCACGCCCAGGCCCTGGGCCGACCGCGACACGGCGAGCTCGGCGAGGTAGGCGCACCATGCGAAGTCGGTGACGGCGCGCGACACGCCGACCAGGCGACGATCCGCTCGGTCGAGCCGCGCCGTCACGATCATGCCGGCGCCCTTCAGCATGGCCTGCAGCCGCGCCGGATCGCCGAGCGGGCGCGTGGCGCCGAGGCCGGATTCATCGAGCACGCGGGCGAACTCGTCCACGTCGAGATCCTGCTCGCGGGCGTAGCGGACGGCGGCGGGCGAGCTCATGACACCAGCGCGTACCATCCCCCGACCCGTTGTATCGTGCCGCCGCCGCCGGCCTTGACGCGGATGCGCTTGCCCAGCACGTCGATCGAGGCGCCGGGTTCGACCTGATGCGTGCGATGGGCGCCGTCGACCTCGACGACGAGGCTGATGGCCGGAGATGCATTGCAGAGCCGGTAGACCATCGGCTTGTCGCGGGCGTCGAAGACGGTCTGCCAGCGGCTGCGGCCGGCGTCGATGCGTCCGACCGGCACCTGGATGCCGACCGCATAGGCGGGAGTGGTCTTGAGGGTCTGTCTGGCCATAACCGACTGTCGCGCGGACACGCGAAAACCTCAACCGCCGGCCGGCGGTCGAGGCTTCGCTCAGTCAGGTCGTAAATTCGTGCTAGCGGGTGGTGGTGCTGCCGCTGCCCGAGGCGCCACCGCCGATTCCGATCGAGCCGGAGCCCGAGGACGGAAGCTGGCCCTGGTTCACCGAGCCGCTGGCGCCAGCACCGGTGCCGACACCCACGCCGACGCCGGCACCGCTGCCGCCCGTCGAGGCGCCGCCGCCAACCGTGCCTTGGGTGCCGACGGCCGCGCCGCCGCTGGTGCCCTGGCTGTTCGACGAGCCGCTGGCGCCCGCACCGACACCGACGCCGGTGCCTACGTTGCCGCCGGTCTGCGCCATGGCCGAGCCGCCGATCAGCAGAGCGACAGCGGTCATCGTGACGATCTTGTTCATGGGACCCTCCTTGTTGCTTGTTGAACTCGCGAAGGAGAAAACCCCGAGGAAAGCCGGGCGTTGCCGCTAGCAGACGATTGTTCTCAGACGGTGCCGAGAAATGACCGCACTTCAGCCACCGCTTCGGCCAGCCCCGTGCGTTCGACGGCGACCCCGGAGGGGAAGGCGCCCAGAAGGCGGCTGGGCAGACGCGAGTCGAGCATGACGAAGACGCCGCGATCGTCGGCGCGCCGGATCAACCGGCCGTAGGCCTGCTTCAGCCGGAGCCGGGCCAGCATGTCGTCGTAGCCGTTCGCCCCGGCGCCGGCGGCCTTCCATTGCGCCTTGCGCGCACGATGGAGGATGTCGGGACGCGGCCACGGCACGCGATCGAACACGATGAGGCGGAGCGACCGGCCCGGCACGTCCACGCCGTCGCGCACCGCGTCGGTGCCGAGCAGGCACGAATGTTCCTCGGCGCGGAAGATGTCGACCAGGGTCGCCGCGTCCATGCCGCCGACATGCTGGGCGTAGAGCGGCAGTCCCGCTGCCTCGATCGCCGGCGCAATGCGCTGGTGCACGGCACGCAACCGGCCGATGGCCGTGAACAGGCCGAGCGCGCCGCCGCCCGCCGCCAGGAACAGCTCGCGGTAGGCGGCGGCGACCTGGTCGGAATCGTCGCGCTTCACGTCCTTCACGACCAGCACCTTGGTCGCATTGGGGTAGTCGAAGGGTGAGGCCATGGCGGCGCGCATCGCCGGTGCGGCGAGATGCCTGGCGCCGGTGCGCGCTTCCGCGACCGTCCAGTCGGCGAGGCCGGCCGGGTCCTCGTCGTTGGCGGCGTTGGGCGCGCCCAGCGTATCGCGCAGCGTCGCCGAGGTGATGACCGCACCGTGCGCCGGCCGGATCACCGCGTTCACGAAGGGCTCCGTCGGGTCGAGATAGTGGCGGTACATGCCGACGTCGAACTCGCGCTGCTGCACGCGCTCGACGGCGAACCAGTCGACGAAGGCGGGATCGGGATCGTTGTGCAGGCCGCGCAGCATGGCGCGCCAGGCTTCGAGGGTGAGCTCGCAGCGGTTGGCGAGCGAGCGCGCCACGCCTTCGATGCGCGCGCGCTGGCCGGAGTCGAGCGTGTCGGCCTCGGTCTCGAGCTTGGTGCGCAGCGTCTGGCGCAGCCGGCGCACCGGCGCCAGCATCTTGTCGAACGCGTCGGCGAGCTGGTCGGCGGCCTCGATCAAGCCGGGATTGAGCGGCCGCACGTCGCATTCCTGGCCGAAGCCCTGGTCGTCGCCGGCGGCGCGGGCGCGCACCTGCTGGCGCACCAGGGCCAGGAACTCCTCGGCCGGGCCAAGCACGGTCCCGTCGGCGAGCCGCGTCTGCCAGTTGGGCGAGGGAAGCTGCTGGGCGAGATCGAGCAGGCGCCGCAGTGCCTGCTGCGCCTCGACATCCTCGCCGATCAGGTCGGAGAGCCGCCGTTCGAGGCCGCGCGCGCGGCTGCCGCGACGGCCCTCGGCGCCGAGCAGCCAGCGCCGCAGGTCCGACGCCTCGACGCCGCTGAGATGCGCGCCGAAGGCACCGTCGGCCGCATCGAACAGATGATGGCCCTCGTCGAAAACGTAGCGCAGCGGCCGCGTGGCATCGTCGAGTCCGCCCATCGCCGCCTGGATCATCACCAGCGCGTGGTTGGCGATCACGATGTCGGCCTGGCGGGCGCGCCGGATGGTGCGCTCGACGAAGCACTTCCGGTAATGCTCGCACGCCGAGTAGATGCATTCGCCGCGCCGGTCAGCGAGGCGGTTGACGCGGCCGCGGCCGATCAGGTCGAGCAGCCAGGCTGGCAGGTCGCCGCCCACGAGGTCGCCGTCGCGGGTCGCCAGCGCCCAGCGCGCCAGCAGGCCGAGGCCGACG
>CAYRBQ010000038.1:0-14800 GCA_964422305.1 uncultured Reyranella sp.
GGCGGCGGGAACCTTCAATGCGCTGGGCAACTCCGACCGCGCGACGGCGGTCATCGGCCGCGCCATCCGGCTCTGCCTGATCAACCTGATGGACGTGCGACCGGGCGCCATCGACCGCTCGACCCTCGGCCATCCCGGCAAGTTCAGCTACTGCGTCGCCGAGGACGAGGAGGACACGACCTGGCTGCCGCTTGCCGAGCAGCGCGGCGTGCCGAAGGGCGCCTCGTCGGTGACGGTGATGGCGGCGGGCGCACCGCGCCAGCTCATGAACGAGTGGACGACCAAGCCGGAGGAGATCCTCGAGACCTTCGCCGCCGAGATGCGCGCCAACCTGCGCCACTACTCGATCCATCCCGGCAACTACGCGCTGATCATTCCCAAGCAGCTCCGCGAGCACCTTCAGTCCGCAGGCTGGACCAAGACCGACATCGCAACCTTCATCCACGAGCGCGCCCGCATCCATCGCCGCGAGTGGGCCGAGGTCGGCAAGGGCGCTGTGGTGCGCGACCGCGGCAACAGCGTCTATCCCGCAATGGAATCGGCTGACCAGTTGCTGGTCGTCGCGGCCGGCGGTCCGGCCGGCGGCTTCGGTGCCGTGATCCCGCCCTGGCTCGGCAACAAGAGCCATGCCGTGACCTTGCCGCTCGGCGTCTGCATCGATTGCGAACCCCCGAAGAAGAATTAGAGAAGAGAGAACGCCATGAGCTTCCAGGTCCTCGATCCCACACCGGAGAAGGCGCCGCCGGTCGGCCAGCTCGCGCCGCGTCTCGACACGCTCCAAGGCAAGAAGATCGGCTTCATCTCCAACGGCAAGGAAGGGACCAAGGGCTTCTTCAGGCACCTCGACCGTATGCTGCGCGAGGAATACGGCGTGGCCGAGGTCGTGAGCCGCACCAAGTCGAATTACAGCGCCCCGGCCGACGCCCACATCGTGGCCGAGATCAAGACCTGGGACGCACTCGTCTCAGGCATAGGAGATTGAGGAAGCTGCTCATCGTGCAGTTTGCACGACTCAGTGACGGCTGAACGTCTCCAGGTCCCCGCGTTCAGCGTGATGACGACCCGGTTCGCGAGCGCGGCCGAGATGATGAGCCGCGTGCTCGGCATGCCGGACTATCGCTTCGCCCAGATCGGCCATCCGGTCAGCAGCGCCACCGACGACGAGCTGCGCGCCATGGCGCGCCAGGCGATCGAGCAGGGCCTCGCCATGTTGGTTCGGTCCTGAACGCAACCGGGCGGCGACAGCGGCGTTAACCGGCCCTGAGCCACCAGGGAGATCCGGACATGAAGCCGATGGCGATTTTTGGCGTTCTGCTGATCGCGATCGGCATTGCCGGTCTGGCGATCGACAACATCTCGTTCACCGAGCGCAAGACGATCGTCGATGCCGGGCCGATCAAGGTTACGGCCGACGAGCAGCGCAGTATTCCCATCCCGACCATCGCCGGCGTGATCGCCGTCGTGGCGGGCGCGGCTCTTTTCTACATGAGCCGCCGTACCGCATAACCCCGATCAGGGCAGGTTGAGCCTCACCGCGACGGCGGCGCTCGCGATCACCGCCGGGTCGTTGTTGTCGGGATCGGCGACGTCGAGGCCGCCCTTCACCACCTTCACCGTGACGATGCCGTGCGGCAGCGAGGCACGTACCTTCTCGGCATCGACCTTGTCGGGCTGCTGCACGCCGATCGTCACGTCGACGAACATGTCGGTCTTCGGGTTGACCTTGAGCGTGCGGATCATGGCCAGCGAGGAGTGGTGCAGGGCGTCCTGCACCGCGCGCAGGGCGGCCTTGGTGTAGTCGCCGCCGTGCAGGTCGTTGCCGGTGCCGAGCTCGAGGATGACGCGTTTCGCCGGCATGGCGCTACTCCTGGAGATCGAGACGGACGATGGCGGCCGCCTGCGCGATCACCGTCTTGTCCGTGCCGGCTTCGTTGGGGATCTCGAGCCCGCCCTCGAACACCTTCACCGTGCCGGTGCCGTGGGGCAGCACCGCCAGCACCTGCTTGGTGTCGACCTGGTCAGGCTTGGGCACGCCGATCAGGACCTCGACCTGCATGTCGTCGCTCGACTTGCCGAGCGCCGTCGCGACGGTCAGCGAGTTGTGCCACAGCGCATCCTTCAGCGCGCGGACGGCGGCCTTGGTGTAGTCGCCGCCGCGTATGTCGGTGCCCATGCCGATCTCGAGGGCGACCTTCTTGAGCGCCATGGCTTTCTCCCCTTACGACTTGGCGAGTCCCGCCTTGATCAGCAGCGGCTTCACGTCGACATAGTACTTCTCGGCGAAGGCGCGGAACTCGGCGGGATTCTTGTCCCACGGCACCTGGATGAACTTCGCGAGATACTCGGTGACCTTGGGGTCCGTCGAGGCCTGCCTGAAGGCCTGGTAGAGCGTGTCGACGACGACGGGCTGCATGCCCTTCGGTCCGAGTAGGCCGTAGGGGCTCTGGCCCACGACCTTGACGCCGAGCTCGGTCATGGTGGGTACGTCCTTGTAGCGCGGGATGCGCTGCTCGGTGGCGAAGGCCAGGATGCGGCACTTGCCGTCGTCGACGAACGGCGCCCACTGGGCGGCGTCGGCGATGAACTGGATCTCGCCGCCCATCAGCGCCTGCATCCACTCCGCGCCGCCCTTGTAGGGAACGTGCGTGAACTTGGCGCCGGTCGCCTGCTCGACCTCGATCATCATGAGCTGGCCGGTGCCGCCCACGCCCGAGGTGCCGTAATTGTACTTGTCCGGGTCCTTCTTGCCGGCGTCGATCATGTCCTGGAACGTCTTCCAGGGAGAGTCGGAGCGCACGACGATGCCCATCGTGTAGCCCGACAGGCCGGTGATGTAGGTGAAGTCGGTCAGCGGATTCCAGCTCGTCTGCTGGTAGTGCGGATAGCGCAGCGTGTTGATGCTCATCACCGCGAGCGTCTGGCCGTCCGGCTTGGCGTTGAGCAGCATCGCCGGCGCCAGCGTGCCCGCAGCGCCCGGCTTGATGTCGATGATGACCTGCTGGCCGAGCGTCTTGCCGACGATCTCGGCGAGCAGCCGCATGTGGACGTCGGTGACGCCGCCGGCGGCGAAGGGATTGTAGATCGTGATCGGCTTCTCGGGCTTCCAGCGCGCCTGGCCGCGCGCGACCATCGGCGCAGCGAGCGCCGCCGCACCTGCAAGCGTTGCGAAACGGCGGCGATTGACGGCAACTGGCCTGGACACGGCATTTCCTCCCGAGCGAACGGACTTGTGCACAGCGAAACGGCTGCCGAAGCAGCCGTCGCCGTTCCATACAGCGCGGGTGAACGTCCGTTAAGCGCTTACTTCCGGCGTGCGGCGTCGACGCTCCACGGCCCCGGGCCGGCCGCCGCGAAATAGAGGAACACGAAGCAGTAGAGGATCGCCAGCTCCCCGGCATTGAGGATCGGCCAGAAGCCGCGCGGCGCATGGGCGATGAAATAGGCGAAGGCCATTAGGCCGGAGAGGACGAAGGCGGTGGACCGGGTGAACAGGCCCAGGATCAGCAGCACGCCGCCGACCAGTTCGAGAATGCCCGCGATGCCGGGCAGCGAGGTCAGGCTGAGATTGGCGAACATCGGGATGACGGGAATCTTGAAGAGCTTTGCGGTGCCGTGCTGCAGGAACAGAAGACCCGTCATGACACGCAGCACGCTGAGAAGACGCGGCGCCCACGATGCGGCGAGACCGTCAAGATTCATCCCGGTGAACTCCCCCGATTTACTGCGCTCATCGTGCCGCTGCGCGGGAGCAGCGACAAGAGCGGCACGGGTGATCCGGTTACCGACCGGTGAGGGCCGTGGCCGGCGGCGGGCCGGGCGGATGCGGCACCGGCGGCGGCATGTCTTCGGGCTTCGGCGTGTCAGGATGCTGCGGCATCTCAGGCGGGATCGGATCGACCTTGCCCGGCGCCGGCGGCACGGCCGGCACCTCGCGGGGCGGCGTGGAAGCAGCATGTGTCGTCATGGCGACTGACTCCTGAGCTGAAAGAGAAAGTGCCCGCCGTGAGGCGGGCACTCCATCGTGCAGCGAGGGACTACTCGTCCCGCTGCTGCGGCTGTTGCGGCTGGCCGGGCTTCTGGTTCGGCTGCTGGTTCTGCTTCTGCTGCTGCTCGCGCTGGACCTGCTCGCGCTGCTGGCGTTCGCGATCCTGCTGCTGGGAAGGGTTCTGCTTGTTGGGGTCGTTCATGGGTTTGTCTCCATGTTCGCCGCGGCGACCGGGATGGCACCGCTGCGTACAAAACGCCCCGCGTCGCAACGCAGTTGCAGGTCGGCCGTTCTTTCCGGACAGCAGCTTCCGGAGGTTTCGAATGAAGATCCGATTTGCCCGCATCGTGTTGGCCACTGCGTTCGCCGTCGCACCTTCTCTCGCCTTCGCCGCCAGCGACGCCGACTGCGCGGCCGAGTGGGCACAGGCCGACGCCGACAAGGACGGCGTGCTGCACGGTCCCGAGGCCGATCGCTACCTCGCCTATATCCGCATCCGTGCGCAGAGCTCGCCGCAGGACGGCCGCATCACGCAGGAGGCGTTCATGACGGCGTGCCGGGCCGATACGTTTAAGGCCCAGGCGCCGGAGCAGGGCGCGCCGCTCAAGGGCGCCAACTCCTTCACCGAGAACCAGGCCAAGGACCGCGCGGTGGCGGCGGGCGTGAGCGACGTCTCGACCCTGCAGAAGGATGCCGACGGCATCTGGCGCGGCACGGGCAGGAAGGGCGGCAGCGACGTCGAGATCGCCGTCGACTTCAAGGGCAACGTCGTCACGCAGTAGCAGCAACCCCTATGCAGGAGCATCCCATGAACACCATCGCGCGCGTCTATGACAGCTACGGCCAGGCCAGCCAGGTCGTGGCCGATCTCGAGGCCGCCGGCTGCGCCTCGTCCGACATCAACATCATCGCCAATCGCTACGTCTGCGAGGAGAGCGTGCGTGCCCAGGATCCGTCCGGTGCCGGTGCCGGGGCGGGGGTGGGTGCGGCGCTGGGCGGCACGGCGGGTCTGCTCGCGGGCCTCGGCGTCATCGCCATTCCGGGCCTCGGCCCGGTGGTCGCGGCCGGCGCGCTGGCGGCGACCGCGGTCGGCGCGGCGGCGGGCGCGGCGACCGGCGGCATGGTCGGCGCGCTGGTGGCGTCGGGCGTGCCGGAGTCGGAGGCCGAGGTCTACTGCGAGGCGGTGCGCCGCGGCGGCACCATGGTGAGCGTGCGCGTCTCGGAAGCCGACGAGCCGCGCGCCCGACGCATCATGGATCAGCACCGCCCGATCGACTACATCGCGCGCGAGGCCGACTATCGCAAGACCGGCTGGACGCGCTTCGATCCCGAGGCCTCGCCCTACACGCCGAGCCAGGCCGAGATCGAGCGTCTGCGCCGGCCCTACATGGTCGACCGGACCTGACCTCTATTTCTCCGGCACCTTGCCGATTCCCTCGACCGCGATCCGCAACCGCGCGGCGTCGCGGTCGAGGAAGGTCTTGAACTCGGGCGCATCGAGGTAGGCGATCGGCGTCTCCACCTTGGCCATCGCTTCCTTGAACTCGGACTCCTCGACGGTGCGCCGGACGGCGTCGCGCAGGACGCCCTGAATTCGTTGCGGCGTCGCGACCGGCGCGAACAGGCCCGACCAGATATAGAAGGTGGCGTCGTAGCCCAGCTCCTTCATGCTGGGCACGTCGGGCATCGAGGCCAGCCTCTTGTCACCCCACACCGCGAGCGCCCGCATCTTGCCCGCCTTGATCTGGCCGATCGCCGCCGCCGGACCCGAGGCCAGCGCGTCGATCTGGCCGCCCAGCAGCGCCGCCACCGCCGGCCCGCCACCCTGGTAGGGGATGTGGAAGAGCGAGATGCCGGCGGCCTTCGCGAAGATCTCCATCGCCACGTGCAGCGTGCCGTAGACGCCCGAGGAGCCGTAGTTGATCGTGCCGGGCTTCTCCTTCGCCGCCGCGACGAAATCCTTCAGCGTCTTGTACGGCCCGTCGGCGCGCACCACGAGCACGGTGGGATCGGCGCTGATCAGCGCGATCGGCGCGAACTGGTCGAGCTCGTAGGCCGGCGTGCGGCCCTGCAGGCGGTCGGCCACCGGCAGCACCGAGATCGACGACAGCGCCATCAGGATCGTGTAGCCGTCAGGCGCCGCACGGGCGGCCAGGGCCGCGCCCACCGACCCGCCGGCACCCGCCCGGTTCTGCACGACGACCGACTGGTTGAGCAGGCGGCTCATGACATGCGCCACCGGCCGCCCGGTGATGTCGGCGACGCCGCCCGGCGGGAACGGCACGATCATCTGGATGGGGCGGCTGGGAAAGGCCTCCTGGGCCATCGCGCCGGCTCCGAGCGGCAGCGCCACGGCTCCGGCCATCATCGTACGACGCTTCATGTTTCCTCCTGTCGGGCCTCATCTTTTCATTTGGCGGTGGATCCCGCCTTGGCCGCGCCGGCGCGCGTCGCCGGATAGGTCGCGGTGAAGCCGAAGATGGTCGAGAGTGCGTTCGGCACCATGATCTTGTCGAGGTCGTCGAGGCCCGCCGTCTTCGCCGGCCGGAGCCCCAGCGCCAGCGCGCCCTTGGGCGCCTTCCAGTCGCCCAGGAAGGACGAGACGGCGTCGAGCGCCTTCAGCGTCTCGCCGCTCTGGAGCTGGGCGAAGCCCGCGATGGCGTCGAGCGCGGTGTTGACCATCTCCTGCGGCTTCAGCCCTTCCTCCTTGGCCAGCGCCGGCGTCAGCTTGGCCAGCAGCTCCTTGTCGTCGATCGTGAGGGAGGCGGTGCGGAGGCGGCCCTCGTCCTTGGCGGTGTCGATGTCGGCCTTGTCGCTGATCCCGTCCATCACCAGCGCCAGCGCGAACTTCGCCTGGCCGCGCAGGCTGACTTCGAGAGCGCTGACCGTCAGCACCTTGGCGGCCGGATCGAGCCTGTAGTCGAAGGCGATGTCGACCGGCACCTTCGGCACGCCGTAGGGTTCGAGCGCGGTGAACAGCTCGTCGTCGCCGGTCATGCCCTCGAGCCTGAGCTTGGCGAAGCGCGGTGCGAGGTCGTCCTTGGCGTCCTTCCTGAGGCGGTCGAAGTCGAGCTCCTCGACCGTGACCTTGTCGATCCTGACCGTGCTCGCCTTGTCGCCGGTCGCGGCATTGGCCGGCACGACCGCCTCGACGCCCTCGAGCACGAAGCCCGAGCTGCCGAGCGGGCGGCCGCTCCTGTACGTGAACTTCTCGAGCTCGAGCTGCGGCTTCAGCTCCTTCTCGAAGCGCTCCAGCCCGTTCTGCGCCGCCGCCCCCGCCGCCCAGCCGACCAGAAGGAGCGCCGAGACCAGCGCGCCGAGAAGCACCCGCATGAAACTCTCCCCGTGAAGGAGGGGCGAGCCTACCACCGGGCCCCGACGCCGTCCTGCGTCGGCCCCGGAGTCACGGTTCCTGAGGCAAGTCCTTGATCGGGCTCGCCGATCGCCCGCCATCCGGCGTCGCCTCGGGAGTCGCCGGCTGACTCTTTTCGGGCGCCCGTTCCGCCGCCTGTCGCAGCAGCGCCAGCTCGCGGCGCTCGGCGCGGTCCTCGGCGCGGCGCCGCTCGGTGTCGAGCCGGTTCTGCACGTGCATCAGCAGGCGGTGGTTGAAGCGCTGGTGCTCGCCCGTCCGCTTGCCCTTGTAGAAGACCTGGCGGATCTCGGGCCGATTGACCTGGAGCGCGATCGTGTCGCCCGTCTCTTCCGCCAGGCGCCGGATCCGCTCGTCCCAGCGGCGCGCGAACTCGGGGTCCTTCTCCTTCCAGCGGTAGACCGTCCCGCGGTTGACGCCGGCCCGCGCCGCCGCCTCGGCGACGGTGAGGCAGCGCTCGAGCTGGCGCAGGAAGGCGGCACGCTGGCGGCCGGGCGAGCGCTGCGGCCGCCGCAGCGCGCGCTCGAACGGCGTGTCGGGCGGGGCGGGCAAGGGCGGCTGCGCGGCCGACGGCGCCGCCTCGGCCTGCCCCTCCGGCGGCCGTTCGATGCCGCGCAGCTTGTCGAGCGGGTTCCACGGCAACGGCTGGCGCGCCCAGGCGGCGAGGTGGTCGTCGGCGGTCGGCTTGCGCATCTCCTCCCGAATCCTTTCGAGCTGCTCCACGGTGAGGCCGCGGAACGCCGCCGGCATCTGCGCCTTGGAGCCGAACAGCTCGAGATTCTTGATGGCTTGGTCGAGGGTCATGATGGGGGTCCTCTTGTTCCTCTTGTTAGAGGATAGGATTTCCTATTAGTCTTGTCAAGCCCTACGTCAAGAGAAGGGCATCCAGACATGCACGCAAAGGTTGTTGCGCGAAGGATGAATATTGGCTACGCGGCTAAACGGGGGCACATAAGCATGAAACGTTGGATCGCGATCGGCGCCATGGCGTTGGCGCTTGCCGGGTGTGCGCAAGCCGGAGGCGGGGATGCCGCCAAGCCACGGTCGGCGCAGGGCAGGCTCGAACTCCTCCAAGGGAGCAACATCGGCTGGGATACCAACGTCCCGCCGCCAGGCTCCCTGCCGGCGGCCTTGCAGGCGGGCCGGAACCCGGCGCTGGACGATGCCGTGGCAGGCCAGTGCGGGCTGCGGCCGCCCTCGACAGCGGCGCCTGGGGCATTCGTGGTGCCGGGATTGTTGGGCGCGGCCCTGCCGGTGGTCGCGGGCTGGGTGATCGACTACGTCATCTCGCAGGCATCGGCGGCGGCGCAGAAGCGCCTGGCCGAGTATTCGGCCGTGACGGCCGGCGGCCTGCACTTCGGGTCTCCCGAGGATGTCGGCTTCTATCGCTCGATCGACCCGCCGGCGCTGCCCTGGCGATGCGTGCGGCTGGTCCACAAGGTCAGGCAGCAGGGCTTGGAGGCCGTCGCGATGGAGGCGATCGTCAAGGTCGAGGTCGCGAAGTCGCAAGACTCGCTGCTGCTCACGCCGCTCAGGCTCTACTTCGACCGCCCCGTCGCGCGAACCGGCAGCGCCCAGGACAGCGCGTTCGGCGTGTCGCTCGGCATGACCTTCGACGCGCTGTGGCAGTCGACGCAGAACGGCAAGGGCGAGACGGCGCGGGTATGGAACACCACGGTGCTGGCGCAAAAGGTCGAGGGGATCAACTGGAAGGATGACAGCCCGGCGACGACACGGCAGCGCTTCTACTACTACAACCAGGCCGGTGCGCCGGCCGGCAAGTCGGACGGCACGAACAAGCCGGTGCAGGTGACGCTGGTCCCCTGGTCGGTGAACAAGAAGGCGCCCTTCGGCAGCGGCACGCTGACGGCGACCTTCGCCGAGGTCGGTGACCCGCCGGCCGTTCTCGAGTTCGTGGCCGGGATCCTCAAGGACCACGGCAAGGACATCGGCGATTTCCTGAAGGACGCTGCGAAGAAGGCGATCACTGCCGAGGGAGCGAAGTAGTCGGCAAACCAATCAGGGAGGATTCCATGCGTGTCCTGATGTGCATTGTGTGGGCGGTCATCGCCTCGCTTGCGGCCCAGACGGTCAGTGCACAAACAACGACGAGGCCGGTCGTCCTTCAGGGCGATCCGGCGGCGATAGCCAATGACGACGCGGCCTTCGCCAAGTTCCTGGAGACGCTGCCGAAGGTGACCATATCCGGTCCGCCCCCGCGCACCTTCTACATATGGGAAGGCGACATCCGCATGACCGCGGCACAGGTTCGGGCGGCAATGCAGACACATGCGCCGGCGCCGACGGCGCCCACCAATGCCGGCGAACTGAAAGTGATGACTGAGGGAGGTAAGGCCGTCATCTGGCCGAAGGGCCAGCGGGCGCTTCAGTATTCGATCAACAGGACCAGCTTTGGCAGTAACGCCCGCTACAACACGATCGTTCAGGGCATGAAGCAGGCGACGGATGCCTGGGTCCAGGCTTGTCCCACATGCGGCCTGAGCTTCACGCACCGGCAGGACCTCGATAATGCGCCCGATATCAATCAGGTGACGTTCGTCGTGGCGTATGCGCCGGACGCGCAGGACTTCATCGCGATGGCATTCTTTCCTAACGACGAGCAATCGCTCCGCTATGTCTGGATAGCCCCTTCGTTCTTCGAGGTCGGTGCGCCTTATCCCGTGGTCGGCGTCCTTAGGCACGAGTTGGGCCACGTCCTGGGCTATCGGCACGAACACATCGGCGGTATCCCGGGCTGCAACAACGAAGACACCAACTGGAAGTCCGTCACGAGCTACGATCCGCGATCTGTCATGCACTATTTCTGCGGCAATGGCGGAGTGTTCGATCTCAATCTGTCGGCAAAGGACAAGGACGGGCACGCAGCCACCTACAAGTAATCTCCACAAGTACATCTCTCACGACGGGGGCAGTCATGGGCAACTTGTGTGATCGTTTGCTTCGATCGATGTTTGTGGGCGCAACCGTGGCTGCTGCAATGGCGCCATGGAACGCCTCCGCGCAATCGGCAAACTCGAAGGTGCAAGCGCCGGCTCTGGTTCTGTCGTTCGAAGGAGGGCTTCCGGGCCATACTGTGGCCGAAGTGCTGGCGGTACTGGTCAAGAAGCCGGAGATCCTTAGACAGCCTGACTTTCTGAAAACCACATATACCGTGAAGTCCGGTGACACGGTCTGTCAACTTTTGGGCGAACGCAACTATCCGCTGCCCTGTGGCGATCCCATCCGCAACTTGATCGACGAACTCAATCCGGAAGCCCGGCCTTCGAAGAACGGCTTACGCATCGGACAGGTGATCGTGCTGCCCACGCCACCATTCGAGAAGTACACGCTGACGACATACTTCACAAAGGAGATGCCACGTGACCGGCAGCTGACGCTGGCCGGCAAGGAGCAGGCGGTCAAGGCCGAGGCCGACGGCATCGTCCGAAATTGGTCAAGCCTGAACGCAAAGCAAATCGACAAGGAGTCGGGCAACACTCTGGTGCGTTATGACGCCTATCGGATGTTCCTTGAAACGAATACCGAGGACGACGCGATCAGCCTGGCGGTGATGCTGAGCGGCGTACGCAAGGATTCACTCAATCTCAAGTTCGATCTCGTCGAGAGACGGCCCGTCGGCAGGCCGCAGAGCCTTCCAACGACAGAAAGTGATTGGAAGGACGAATGCACCAGCGGCAAGTTGTTCAGCTCGCCGCGCCGCTACCGCGATTTCATCGAGGGAGACCTGACGGCGATGGGATCGATCGACGCGGCGATCGCCATTGCGCCCGTGATGGTGACTATCGCAGATGTCCGGCTGAACGAGGCGCCGATCTTGGCGACGACCCTGCCTGCCGGGAACCTGAGTTGCCAGTGGACGAAGTACATTCCCGCTCTGCATCACTCGACCCACATGGCGGGGATTATCGCCAGCCGACAGAGCACCCTCGGCTTTACGGGCCTCGCTCCTAACGCTGAAGTGGAAGTCGTCGAGGTGTTGGTCGCAACCGCCGATCAGCCGCCGACTACGACCTTCGACTCTGAGCGCGAATTCGAGCTCGGCCGGAAAATCGTCGAGACCAGCAGCACAAGCCCGCTGCCGGTCTATCTGGTCGCGCTGCAGTTCCCCGCCTCGAAGCTGCCCATGGCGTTGGCCGGCAGAGGTGGCAGTCTGGGAGCGCGCATTGCTGAATCGCGCAACCTATTCGTCGTCGCCGCCGGGCAGGACCCAGCCAAGCCGCCGGTCGGTCTCTCTGCCTCCAGTCCCATCTTCCCCCAGAGCCTGGGCGATCTGCGCAACGTCATCGTCGTGACGGCATGCAATCCCTGCAACCTGGACAATGCCAAGCTGATGTCGCAGGCGAACTATTCCCAGTCGAGTGCGGGCCGCTCGGCCGTTCATGTGGCTGCACCGGGCGGAGCATTCATCCCCGCCTGGGTCGACGACAAGTTCATCGGCGCAGCGGCCGGAACTTCGCAAGCGGCAGCCTATGTGACCGGTCTCGCAGCGGTGATGGTCGGCCTCTACAAGGACACCTATACCGCGGGCGAGATCGTCAAGCGCCGCTTGCAGGTCACCAGCCAGCCGTCGAAGTGGGACACAGGCGACAGCCAGAAAGTCGCTGCCGGAGTGGTGGACCCGGTGCTTGCGCTACTCGATCCCCGAAAGCATTGGGTGAAGGACGCCAATGGATGGCGCGCGGTAAGGATCAAGTCGCTTTCCACGGACAAAGTCGTCAGGGCCAAGGACATGTACGGCGGCAACATCGAGTCGATCGACGAGGGCAAGGTGATGCGTGTCGTGCGGACTTCAGATGGCCAAGCCGGTGACCGTCGGTGGGAGATCTACCAGGAGCGTTGGCGTATCTCGTCGAATGACGGCAACCAGGCGACGATCGACAGGCGAGGCAACCTCGTCCCGACAGGCGGGCAAATCACGCTATGCGACAACACGACGATTGGCTGGGGAGAGGTCTTCGATCTTGTCATCGCGGAGGGTGGCCTTCATGCGAAGAGCTGCAGGTAGCTTTGGCCGCGTTCTCGCGGCTTGCCTTGCCGCAAGCTGGTTGATGTCGCCTGGTCCGGCATCGGCCCAGGCGCATTGCACCTCTACCGAGGCAACCACGGCCTTCGGGAAATGGACGTCGCCGGGGTTGGCCATCCAGCCGGGGCTCACAACCTACGAGCCGACTGGTGTCGTCACCGGCCGGATCGCGTCGCTGCGGCTGCTCGTGGAATTGCACACGTCGACAGCCAAGCGGTGGACGCTGACGATGCGCGATCACGACCTGCGTGTCCTCGCCTCGATGGGTGCGGGCGATTTCATGGACGCGGACGGTCGGCCGCGGCGGCGCGTCTGGACCGGAATGCTCAGGACGGGGGTAGTTGTCTTCGACCTGCAGGCTGACGGCGGCAAAGTCGATTTGCAGGTCGACTCCGCGCTGGTCTATCCCGAGCGTATCGATGGCGTGCCGCAATACTCGGTCAAGGCCAAGGACAATCCCGACTGGAAGGACCTCTATCCGCAGAAGCCGGATGTGGTGCGGCCACTGCGACCGGCACGACAGGCCGGCGACACGGTGGGCATGCTCGTTAGCGCGGTCGAAAAGGACGGAAGGAAGGACTCCTGGTGCTGCTCAGGTGTGCTGCTCTCGCCGACGATCCTCCTCACCAATTGGCATTGTGGCGGTATGTCCATCCTGCCTGATGGTTCGGTCTGGAAAGGCGACGTCTGTCCCAACTCCCTGATCGATCTCGGCTGGGACCAGAGTAACGAGCGGCGGCAGTATGGCTGCAAGTCGGTCATCTTGCGCAACAGCCCGCTCGACTTCGTGCTGCTTCGCCTGACGTCGATCGTGGGCTCTGGCGCCGCGTCGGGCGAGGCCCGGCCGGTACGGCTCAGCGTCGCGGACGTTACTGCCGACCAGGACCTGTTCATGGTCCACCACGCGCTCTGCCAGCAGAAGCTCGTCAGTACCTGCCGGGTCCTTGCCAAGGAGCACAAGACGTGGCGAGCGAGCCAGGGCCAGTCCGGTGATCTGGCATCGGCTGGCGATCCGTTGTCTGATTTCACGCACAATTGCGATACCGAGCCTGGCGCCTCCGGATCGGCGGTCTTCAACCTCCGCGGCGAGTTGGTCGGGTTGCATCATCTCGGCTACGAGCGCGATGCGGCGGGCACATGCGACGGACGCAACAAGGCCGTGAAGATCAAGGAGATCCTGAAGGTCATCAAGCGCGACGCGCCGGCCGCCGCGGCGGAGATCGGCATTCCCGACCTGCTCTGAGACGGTTCGATGACACCGCCGCGGCACGGCGGCGGTGGACGGGCAGGCCCCTCGGTCGGCAGACTGCCGACTCCCAACCCGAGGAGAGCATCATGATCCGCAAGGCGAAGGCCGAATGGCGCGGCACCGGCCGCGACGGCAGCGGCGACCTCACGAGCGATTCCGGCGTGCTGTCGAAGACAGCCTACTCCTTCAAGACGCGCTTCCAGGGCGAGAAGGGCACCAACCCCGAGGAACTGATCGCGGCGGCGCATGCCGGCTGCTTCACCATGGCGTTGGCCTTCCAGCTCCAGACCGCAGGCTTCACGCCGACGCTCCTGCAGACCGAGGCGGCCGTGTCGCTCGACCAGGAGGGGGCGGGCTTCAAGATCTCCAGGTCGGCGCTCACGCTGGTGGCCGAGGTGCCGAACCTCGACCAGGCGACCTTCGACAAGCTCGCCGAGGCGACGGAGAAGGGCTGTCCGGTTTCCAAGGTGCTGAACGCGGAGATCACGCTCACCAAGACGCTGCAGAAATAATCAGCTCTCCGGCACGGGCTGCGCGTCGAGCCATTCCCGCGCCAGGTGCAGCTCGCGGAAGATGGCGAGCGGCCGTCGCGCAGTCGCGGCGGCGGCGAAGATCTTGGCCTGGCGGAAGCTCTCGTCCGACGCCGCGACCAGGGCCAGCGGCCCGACCTGGCCGTGCTGGGCGTAGAGCACGACCCGGTGGCCGAGCGCCTTGAGATTGTCGTCGCTCAGCGCCGTGAGCGCGTGGGTGATCTCGAAGATCTTGCGGTACCCCATCGCGCCGTCGGCGGTTATGCCGGCGAAATAGCGCTCGATGTCGGTCGTCGTCACCTGCTCCTTGGCGACGGCGATGACCAGCCGCTCGGCATGCGAGATCGTCCATTGGACGGGCATGCCGGCAGCCTAGCACGGAACGGATGACGAGCGGGATCGGGACACGGCATATTTCCTTCCTTGGGGGATTTCCATGCGCCTGAGCGTTCTCGTCGTCGTCGTCACCGCCGTCACCTCGCTGCTGGCCGGCGTCGCGCCGGCCGCCGCCCAGATCATGCCGACGCCGCCGGGCTGGCAGATCGAACGGGCGGTGCTGCTGTCGCGCCACGGCGTGCGCGCGCCGACGCACTCCAACGCCGAGCTCGACAAGATCGCGGCG